>JAIRPA010000137.1 GCA_031257235.1 Burkholderiales bacterium
AGTTGTGATAATTCAGTTTGCAAATTTTTGCGATGCACGACACGATCGACCGCGCCTTTTTGTAATAAAAACTCCGAACGCTGAAAACCTTCGGGCAATTTTTCGCGCATGGTCTGCTCGATCACACGCGGGCCGGCAAATCCGATTAAAGCCCCCGGCTCCGCGATGACCACATCCGCCACAAACGCAAACGACGCCGAAACACCGCCCATCGTCGGGTCGGTCAAAATCGAAATAAACGGCAGTTTTTTTTGCCCCAATTCATTCAATATCGCGGTGGTTTTTGCCATCTGGAACAACGAGCCGACGCCCTCCTGCATTCTTGCGCCGCCGGAGGCCGACACGCAGACAAAAGGCATGTTTTTCTCAATGGCCACTTTAACGCCTCGCGCGAACCGTTCCCCGACGACCGCGCCCATCGACCCCCCCATAAAATTAAATTCAAACGCCGCCAAGACGACCGGCACGCCTAAAATCGTTCCGCTCATGACCACGAGCGCGTCGGTTTCCTGCGTTGCCTTTTTAGCCGCCGCCAAACGTTCGGGATATTTTTTGCTGTCTTTGAATTTAAGACTGTCGATCGGCGTGACTTCCGCGCCGATTTCGACCCGATTTTCGGGGTCTAACAATTGGTTGATGCGCGCGCGCGCCGGAACGCGATCGTGATATTCACACTTCGGGCAGACGCATAAATTATTTTCAAGGTCTGACTTATAAAGGGTTGCCTCGCACGAAGGACATTTCATCCATAACCCTTCGGGAACGCCTTTACCGCGGTCTCCCTGCGCCGTTTTATTGGCTTTGTTGATGCGCGGCGGGAGCAACTTTTGTAACCAACTGCTACTCATGCTTGAAAGTCTCCTTTGAGTAAAGATTCCCTGTGTTTATAAGGCGGCTATTTTACACGGGTTTGCCGGTCAGGAATCAGAGGTCAGAGATCAGGAATCAGGAATCAGAGACTCAAGCGCAAGTCGCAGAATCCAAAACGCCGCCAAAAGCGGCGGACGCGCAAAGCGCGTCGTCATTGCGGGCTCCGACCCGCAATCCGGTTTTAAAGATTCGACAAAAAGTGAAAGAACTGCGGCGTGGATTCTGCGACTGCGAGGCTTACGCCTCTTGCGCTTAAATGACGGTGCTTCTGATACCTGATTCCTGACATCTGATTCCTAAAGCCCAATCCGGTTTTAAAGATCGGAGTCGCCCGAAGCCTTCACAGATCAAAAACCGGGGCGAAGGTTTCCAGCGTTTTCCCGTTAAACGTAAAAGAAAGGCGCGCAATGGAGGCGCGGTAAAGTCGGGAAAGGTTCTTTTCGGTTAAAACGGTGCGGGTGTCGCCCCAAAGATAATCTTGTTCGCCAAACATCAAAAGCACGTGTTGTGCGACCGCTTCCGCGTGATGCGGATGATGTGTCGTGAAAAGAATCGTCAAGCCTTCATCGCGCGCAAGCCGATGCACCCATTGCAACACCACCGCCTGATGCCGAATATCGAGTGCGGAGGCGGGTTCGTCCAACAAAATAATGTCCGCTTGCGCCACCAGCGCGCGCGCCAAAAGTGCTAACTGTCGCTCGCCGCCCGATAATTCCCGAAAAAGACGCGGCGCAAAATCACTCATTCCAAAACGGGAAAGCGCGTCTATGGCGGCATCCCTGTCTTTTTGACCCGGCAAAGAGAATCTGCCGATCTGCCGTGCGCGCCCCATCAGCACAATATCCAACACCGAATAATCAAACGCAATGTCCGCCTGTTGCGGCACATAGGCAATCACGCCGTGGGCGCGTAACGCCCCTTGGGTAGGGGAGAGCGCGCCAACCAGTAATTTCAAAAGCGTTGTTTTGCCGCAACCGTTCGCGCCTAAAATCGCGGCAATATCCCCCTTTTTGACCTTTGCGGTGAGCCCGCTGATGACAGGATGTTGCGACTTTTCATAAGCAAAGCCAAGATTTTCCACCGATAACGCGTAGTCGTCGGTCGTTTTGTCGGCGGCAGGTGGTATAGGCATAGTGACAATAAAATAAAGTCATTATCGTAGCTGAATAACGACAGGAATGGGGAATGCACCGGTTTGTCAAAAAGCGGGACTTGTTGCCGAACCGGCGAAATTTTTATTGTCGAACCACCGTAAATCCCTCTTTTTTCAAGAGCGATAAAATACCTTCTTCTCCGCCTAAATGCAGCGCGCCGACCGCCACAAACAAGGGACGTCCTTCTGTGATGTACGGTTTCATCCGATCAACCATCCGACGGTTGCGCTTTGTAATCATCTCGCCGTTGTAATACTGCATGATGCTATCTTTAATACCGATTTTTTTTGCCTCACTCAAATAGTAATGAAAGAGCTTGTCCGCGTCGCCTTCTTTCCACATCGCGTGTAACGCTTGGATGCCGGCAATTCTCTTTGCTTCAGGTGTTTGGAGAACGGTCACCTCCACCATTTCGCGCAACATCGCATTGGGCATTAAGCGAAACACGGCAAACTGTTCCGCCGCCGTTTCAAGACCGATCACCGGCATCCCGCGTGGTGCCGCCGCCAATCGCAACAACATTTCTGTGCCTAACTCCGCTTTTAGTCCCGATTTTTCAATATCTGCCGCATCGCCCATGATAGAAACCAGCCACAAAGGCGCACGCTCGATGCCGCCGGACGCCAAAAACAGATTT
This sequence comes from Burkholderiales bacterium, assembly GCA_031257235.1. Classification (GTDB taxonomy): domain Bacteria; phylum Pseudomonadota; class Gammaproteobacteria; order Burkholderiales; family Casimicrobiaceae; genus UBA931. The sequence goes on from JAIRPA010000137.1 coordinate 2,662, forward strand.
CCATACGCTTCTTTGAGGCGATTCAACATCAAAGGCGTGACTTCGTTTTTGAGACACTCATCGGCGCACAACGCCGACGCCATCAACATCGCGGCATTAAAAATTTCCGTATCGGAAAGCTCCAAAACCAGCGCGCGGGATTGGAGTAATTTCTCCACAACCCCGGAAGATAAGGATTCCCCTGACCTGCCCGCATGAAATGTTCCTAAAATCCATACAATTTGGTCGCCCTTCCTTAATTCATAAAAAGGCATTCCATTTGAATTTTGAGCGTGCGCAAAAGGCACTACGGCGCAAAAAAACATGATGAGCGCCATGAGTGTGTTGCGGAATGTTACGGTTTTAAGTTTTGATGTCATAATTTGGAACTTGGAAAGACTTGTAAAGACCCGCCGTTTAAGACCTTTTCTAGGTTGATCAGATAAGTAAAGGTCATCGCTTGCATGGATTCGCCGTCGGCGACTTTACGAGGCAAAGCCGACGACAACCCAAATCATCCTAAGCGAAATCGGTCGGGTTTGCAAAAGTCTTTTAATGATGGTGGTGACCCCCGGATTGCGGCATATCTTTGTCATCAGCTTTTGGGGGCTCCGAAGGCGGCATTCCGTGCATATGCGCCGGAGGCATTGCCGATTCGGGCGATTCTGCCGCCGTCGTCACCCGACTGAATAGGCGATCCATCTTGTCGGTCAACCAAAGTTGGTTCAAGCTCCACAAGGCAAATCCGGCAATAACCATTGCAACCGCATAACGCACCAGCGTATTTTGCGCGAATCTTTTGATCTCGTTGAAGATCACGCCCGCCACAAAAAGATTGGGCAATGTCCCCAAGCCAAATGCCAGCATGATGACCGCGCCCTTCCCCGCGTTGCCCGTGACCATCGCCAAACCCAGCATCGAATAAACCATGCCGCACGGAGTAAAGCCCCAGAGCAAACCCAAAAAATAACGGGAGATAACCGTGTTTTCGCGTATGTTAGATGAAAATTTAGAGAAGATAAGAGAATACAATTTAAGACCGACCGCTTCTAATTTTGCAAGGCTCACCTCTTTGCGCGCGATGGAGTACGCAATCCACAAAAGCATCAATGCCGCCAAAGTTGCCAAAATGCGCTGCGCCGAAAGCATGTACGCCGCAATCACCGACCCCAACGCGCCAAAGACCGCCCCTAAAAGCAGATAAGTCGTCATCCGCCCGAACTGGGCGGCTAAGATTGCCGTGAAGGCGCGCGACACTTGCGCCCTATCTTTCTTTTTGACAAGCCTCACCACGCTTTCTTTGGAGTCGCCCGCCAACGCCGCCACAAACCCGCCACACATACTCAAACAATGCGCCCCCATGGATAAACCCATCAAAAACGCCGCGGTTAAAGATACCCCTTCAATTATCGTCATTTCCATCATTTTAAAAATTCACCTTAAAAAAATAAAAAAAGTCAAGTGTTTTTATTGTTGTAAGATCAAGAAAACTCCATTAAAATCGCGGAACGCTGCTTATCAATAAATAGCACTGATGCAGGTCAATTTTATAACCGGATGAATTCATGTCTCACCTAAACGCTTCCAACGACACCACAACTTGCTATGGTGACGGTACGTGTGCCGACTCTCCTTTTTTGCAGCGCGATGTTCAATGTAATATTTGTGGAATGCGCCGTTTGTGTCTCCCCGTCGGCTTGACCAACTCCGAATTGGTTCGAGCCGGCACGCTTTTGGATACCCACGCCAAACTTAGAAAAGGCGAAATGCTCTACCGAGCCGGAACGCCCTTCACTGCCCTCTACGCCGTTCGATTCGGCTCTCTTAAAACAACCGTCCTTGCCGAAGACGGGCGCGAACAAGTTGCCGGGTATCACATGCTGGGCGAACTCATCGGGCTGGACGGCATCTGCACCAAAACCCACGGATGCAACGCGGTCGCACTTGAAGATACCGAAATCTGTGTGATGCCGTTTGACATGCTTGAGCGCCTTGCCCGCGAACTGCCCACCCTGCAACACAACCTGCATCAGATTATGTCCAATGAAATCATGCGCGACCATTCGGTGATGTTGCTCTTGGGCAGTATGCGTGCAGAAGAAAGATTGGCCACTTTCCTCGTCAACCTTTCGGATCGCTACTGGCAACGCGGTTATTCCTCTACCGAGTTCGTTTTGAGAATGACGCGCGAAGAAATCGGCAGCTACCTGGGGTTGAAACTTGAAACCGTCAGCCGCCTTTTCTCGCGGTTTCAGGAAGATCAATTGATTCATGTGCAGGGTCGGGCAATCAAAATCACCAATATCGACGCCTTGCGTACGCTTTCGGGTCATCAGCAATTAACCGCCTCCCGCGGCAAATACAATAACAGTCACTTTTCTCCGCACGAATAATGGTTCATCCTCATTGAGTTCTTTACCCGCCGAACGCCGTCCGGCAGGGTTCTGGTTTTGACGCACAAAAGTTTGTCTCTTGAAATGTCACGAAGGTTTAGGGTTGGGGGTTCCCGTTGACCGCGCTTAAATGAACCTCGTCTAACGGCGCTTGCGCTTCGGCAGTCAGACGCCATTCCGACGTTTCTAATGCGATGCGCCAACGACCTTTGTCGGGCGGCACGACCTCTCCCACAAAAACCAATCCGTCCACATGATGCAAGGTCGTCACCCGATCTTGGTCGGGATAACGCGAGTGAACCATCCGAAGTGTCACGGTATCGGGAGCGACAAAATCCGGGTTGGGCGTCGCCAAAACAACGCGCACGGTTCCGTCTTGTAAGAGCATCAATGAGGCTTCCAAAGACAAAGCGTGACTTTTCTCGACGCGCTCCATCGTTTTATTGATTTCTAAACCTTTTTTATAATAATCATCGTCCACCAACCCGTCCCAAGCGCGTAACGCAAAATAAAACGTCACGAAACACGCAAGAATCACTGTCGATAGACTGCCAATCACCACCCATGGCCAGATTTCACGATACCAAGGTTTTGCCACATTATTTTCTTCACTCATGTTTATCCTTCAAAAAAATTCAAAAAAGCTATTTTATTTTTAATAACGAGGAATCATAAACGTTGACTTCTCGTGACGCTCACGATTCGAGCCGTCCGTAGAACGCACCGTGAACGTGATCGGGTAAATTCCCTGATTGGTGCCCGAACGCGACACCGGCAGACGCACGGAGACCGGCACCATGCGCACTTCCAAAGCGTCCATCAACACTTCCGTTTTCGGCGTTTCAACAAAAATGCCGTCGAGTCCTTCTACCGTCACAGAAAACCTTCGCGCCGACTCTTCCGTGTTCATCATCTGCAAACGATACACGTTTTCGATGACGCCCGGCGCGGCTTCACGCGCCATCACGCCGCGATCACGAATGACATCAAAACGAAGCGGGTTTCGTGTCACCAACGTTGCCACCACGGTAGCCACGATCGCCAACAAAATACCCATGTAAATCAAAGTGCGCCATCTAAAAACCCGACGCAACATTTGTGATCGGGTCAGCCCTTTTTCTTGCGCGTTCTCGGTGAAGTATCGAACCAAACCGATCGGCTTTTTCATTTTGACCATCACGGAATCACAGGCATCAATGCACGCACCGCAACCAATGCACTCATATTGCAAACCTTTTCTGATGTCGATGCCGGTCGGACACACATGCACACACAGATTGCAATCGACGCAGTCCCCTTTTTTATCGGAAGCGGCATCGCTCTTTTTTGCCGCGCCTCTGGGTTCCCCGCGTGCTTGATCGTACGTCACAATCATCGAATCTCGATCCAACATCGCCGATTGAAAACGCGCATAAGGGCACATATACTTGCACACCTGCTCGCGCATGTGACCGCCCAAGCCATAAACCATTGCCGAGAAAAGAACAATAAAAAACAACAACCACCCGGACACCCCAAACGGCAAAAGCGAAATGACTTCACGAATCGGCACAAAGTAGCCGACAAACGTAATCCCGGAACAAAGCGCCACGACCAACCATACCGCGTGCTTCAAACTTTTTTTGGCGATTTTGGAAGCACTCCAAGGCGCGGCATCCAATCGAATTCGGGCGTTGCGATCCCCTTCAATCGCGCGCTCAATCCACATCAATAATTCCGTGTACACCGTTTGCGGACAGGCATACCCGCAGAAAAGTCTGCCGGCAATCGCCGTAAATAAGAAGAGCGAATACGCCGCCACGATTAAAAGCGCGGTCACGTAAATCACATCTTGAGGCCAGAAAACCGTGTTGAATAAATAAAACCGACGCGACGCAAAATCAATCAAGATCAAGGGACGATCCCCAAACGTCAACCACGGCAGCGTATAAAAAATAACCATGATGAAAAGCATCATGGCAATGCGCCACTTTTGAAACACCCCGTTGACAAAACGCGGGTGAATTTTTTTGCGCTTCTGAAAAAGTCTATCGACAGGGTTGCTTTGATTTTCGGTCATGGATTGCCGGCTTGTGTCTGGGTCGCTCATTAACTTTCCTCAAGAGTGATTCGTCGCCACCCAAAAACGTCGGGGAACGACGCGATGTTTGGGTAACTTACATCGTCAAAAAAACCTCTTTTTGACGTTGCCGGTTTTGGTGAAGAGAAAGGGTCTCTTAAAATAAAAGTGCCGAAAAGCTCTTCCGAGCCTTCCGGCACATCATTACAACATCGTTATTGGCTGTTTAAATGCCGAACGTAAGCGGTCAAAAGGTGTATCTTGCCCGGCGATAAAAGGTCTTTATGCGCAGGCATGGAATTATCTCCGTTGATCCCTTTGTTGATCACATTGGCAATCGCGTTATCGGAGCTTCCGTAAACCCACACTTGATCGGTGAGGTCCGGCAGACCGGTTAAGTTGCCCTTACCGTCTTCGCCGTGACAGCTCCCGCATCTTTCATCATAGAGCGGTTTTCCTGCCATGGCTTCCGCCGATTGCGCGCCCCCTGAGAACGTGCGCAGATAGGCGATGACCGCAGGAAGCTCGGTTTCGTTGACCAGCCCGCCCGGCATCGTCGCGTAACGACCCTCCGTGATGGACTCTTTGATTTGCTCCGGCGACCCGCCCCAATTCCACGCGCCACTCTTTAAGTTCGGAAACCCGATCGAGCCCTGCGCGTCCGAACCGTGGCACAGCGCGCAATTGTTCAGAAACAAGCGCTCTCCCATGGCCATCGCTTGCGCGTCTTTGGCGAGGTCTTCTGCGGAACTTGCCAAAAAGCCGTCGTAGATCGGTTGAACTTTATCGTTCAACGCCTGCATTTCGCGGTTGAACTGTTCCTCTTGCGTCCATTGACCGACACCGGCAAACGAACCCAATCCCGGGTAATACAACAAATACCCGGCGGAAAAAACCAAAAAGGCGATGAACAACCAGCGCCACCAACCCGGCAAGGGGTTGTTGTATTCAGAGAGGTTGCCGTCCCATACGTGCGTCGGTTCGTTTTTAGCGTTCTTTTCGATCTTTCCGCTCACGATCGTGATCAAAAAGACACAGAAAAGTAACGCCAACACCGTAGCGATAATAATGTAATTGCTCCAAAAGCCTGAAGTAAAGTCACTCATAGTTGACATTCCTGTTATTCAAACGTTAATTCCTCGGTTGACTCGTCGGTATCTCGTCGGTATCG
>JAIRPA010000174.1 GCA_031257235.1 Burkholderiales bacterium
AAGGTCGCTATTTTATATCAGGGATCAGCTGTCAGAGGTCAGGTATCAGGAATCAGAGGTCAGGGATCAGGGATCAGGACTCGTCATTCTGCGCAAGAGGCGTAAGCCTCGCAGTCGCAGAATCCACTTCGCCGTTCCCGCAAAAAAGTATCCGGCTTTGCCGGTGCTTTTTTGCAAATTCACACCGGCAAACCCGAACTGCCCAAAAGTAGGTTTTCACTTTTGGGCATAGGGTGTAGGGGTTTACTTTTTGCCGAATAAAAAAGCCCACTTTATGAAAGGGGGTGGCAGGCGAAGCCTGACGGGGGTTTGCATCATTTGCCGAATCTTTAAAACCGGATTGCGGGTCACTTCCTTCGGTCGCCGCAATGACGACGCGCTTGGCGCGTCCGCCGCTTTTAGCGGCGTGGATTCTGCGACTTCGTTTGCTAAAGCAAACTGCGCGCTTAAATGACGGTGTTTCTGATACCTGACCCCTGATCCCTGAAACGCAAAAAAGTATCCGGCTTCGCCGGTGCTTTTTGGGTGACTATTACCGCCCAAAAGTAGGTTTTCACTTTTGGGCGATCTTTTACCGCTGTATCAAATAACGCAGAGTCGGTCCATCCTGCTGAATATCCAAGACTTGATAGCCGTGGTTTTTGGCGTCCAAGGGAATATTGTTGATGGACTGCGGGCAATCGCTCACCACCTCCAAGATTTCGCCCGACTTTAATTGAAGCATGGCTTCCAAAGTCGCCACCGCCGGATAAGGACAAGGTTCACCCAACATATCCAATCGGTAGTTCGGAATGGTTTTTTGATTCATGATGCGCTCCTCAATGTCGTCCCTTGCGATGCCGGTCTCGCGCGAAAGAAATGTTTTTCCCACATGAGTATTGCCGCAAATGCCAGCCCCAATAATAAGTAAGTGACCAATAATCCGCCGACCGGTCCAAACACGGCGAGTAAGTTAATCTTGCTGTAGGAGGTGGCCAAGACCGGAGATAAAACATCCCATTGATACGCCAAAATCGTCGCGCCAATGATGTTTCCCAGCCCGACCCACCAGAAATGCACTTGCCCTTCGACTGCGCGATACATCCAACCGGTTTCGCAACCGCCTGCCAGCACAATGCCAAAACCAAATAACAACCCGCCGATGACTGCGTTGGGACCCGCCCACATGATTTTAGGATCAACCCCCAACTGCGTATAACTGAAAATACCGATCGCACTGACCGCCATGCCGAGAATGATCGCTTTAGACATGAGGGTGCGACCGGTGATCCACATATCACGAAACGCGGACGTAAAACAAATCTGCGCCCGCTCGATCAAGACACCAAAGCCGATGCCAAACAGCATGGCAATCCCCAACTTGGGCGCGTCAAACCATGTCCACAATGCCCAGGCGATTGCCGACAAAAACAAGACCATGCCGAGCCTAAACCGCCAACGCGCTTGGGCGGCGTTTTGCGTCAACGGCATGGCGGCATCAACCTTTTGCAACTTGACCGGAATACGGAAGAGCGGCAACAAGGTAAACTTCGCGCCAAAGTAAGACCCTGCCGCCGTCGCCAGCGCGAAAAACCAAGCATGCAAAGAAAACTGAGGGATGCCGGTGAAAAACGCCGCTAAATTGCACCCCATCGCCAGACGAGCGCCAAAGCCGGCAATGATGCCCCCGACCAGCGCCTGAACAATGCGGATGCGGTGGTGGGGCATGCGCAACTTCAGATTGTTTGCCCACAACGCGGTCGCCAAACAGCCGGCAAACATCCCGACGATCATGCGCCCGTCGATGCGTGACAACGGCGAGCCTTCTAAGCCGATGATCTTAAAGTATCCCCATTGTTCGGGATGAAACCCCAAGCCCTGCAAAAGGTGTCCGCCCCAACGGGTGAATTCCCCGGTGACCGCCCAGAAGGTTCCGGTCATCCCGAAATAATAGGTAGCGAGGATACCGGCAGCGATGACCGCCGGAAGCGGCGACCAAAATCGCACCAGATATTGAGTCTTGAATAGCTGCCAAGTCATGAAAAGGCTCCTTTTGTGTTGATGAGGGATTCAAAAGCCGGCAGATGGTACAGGGTTTCGGCAAAAAGTACCACTTTTTGCCGAATAAAAAAGCCCCCTTTATAAAAGGGGGTGACTGCGAAAGCAGTCGGGGGTTTGCATCATCCGCCGTTTATACAAAAAATCGTCGGGGTCCCCCCCGCGATTTTTTGGAAATTTACACCGGCAAAAAGTACCACTTTTTGCCGAACAACCAACCCGCCGTGCTATAATCGCCCGCGCGACCGAAGCCGATGTTTCGGTCGTTTCTTTTATCCCGGTTTTTACCCATTTTTTTCAGAGGTGACTATGCGAAAGATACCGATGACGGTTAAAGGCGAAGCGCAGCTCAAAGCAGAATTACATCGTCTCAAAACCGTAGATCGTCCCACCGTCATTCAGGCGATTGCCGACGCGCGCTCCAACGGCGATTTATCGGAAAACGCCGATTACGACGCCGCGCGTGAGCGTCAGGGGTTCATCGAAGGGCGCATCTTGGAGATCGAAAACAAATTGGCAATGGCGCACGTGATCGACCCCTCCGAATTAAACGCGGAAGGGCGCATTGTGTTTGGCGCGATCGTGGAAGTGGAAGATACCGAGAGCGGCAAAAAAAACACGTTTCAGATTGTCGGCGACGATGAAGCCGATTTAAAACACAACAAAATTTCGATTTCTTCGCCGGTCTCCCGCGCGTTGATCGGCAAGGCAGAAGGCGATGTTGCGGAAGTCCACATCCCTTCCGGCACACGTTCGTATGAAATTTTAAGTATAAGATACGAATAATCATCCTTATCCGATCGCAAACAAAACCCCACCTTGATCAGAGAATCGTGATGCGCGTTTTTGGGATTGCCGGACGCTCCGGTAGCGGAAAAACCACCTTGATCGAAAAGTTGATCCCGCTTTTTCTGGCGAGATCGCTCAAGGTTTCGGCGATCAAACACGCGCACCACGATATTGACATCGACAAGCCCGGCAAAGACAGTTATCGTTTTCGCGCGGTCGGCGCGTCGGAAGTCGTCCTTTTATCGGGGAATCGTTTGGCACTGATGCGCGAAATCAAAAACGAACCGTCGCCCGAATTAAAAGACGCGCTTTTGTGTTTGTCGAACTGCGATTTGGTGTTGGTGGAAGGTTTCAAAAACTACCCGATCCCGAAATTGGAAGTTTATCGTCCGTCCCTTGATAAACCCCCGCTCTACCCCGACGATACTTCCGTGATCGGCATCGCCTCCGACAACCCACCGGCGTTGCCGCGCCCGATGTCGATTTTCTCCGTCAACCACCCCGAAACGATGATCGATTTTGTTTTAGACCACGCTTTGCCCTTAAAAACACGCGACGATATTTTAAAGTTAAACATCAAACATTAAAGGTAACACCATGAAAATTAAGGTTAAATATTTGGCAAGATTACGTGAAGCTCTTCAAACGTCCGATGAGCTTTTAACCGATTTGGACGACCCTTTAACCGTCAACGACATCGTTGCCCTCTTGCGCGCGCGAGGCGGCGCTTGGTCGCTTGAGTTAGACGACACGCGCGCCGTGCGGGTTGCCGTCAATTACGAAATGTGTGACCGTACCAAAACTTTAAGCGATAAAGACGAATTGGCGTTTTTCCCGCCCGTGACCGGCGGTTGATGCCCTATCGTTTACCCGCGAAACGCTTGACCCAAACGCCATGACTTTAACCTCGCCACCTTCTCCGCGCATCAAAATCTCGGTGCAAACCGAAGACTTTGACGTTGCCGCCGAAATGGCCGCCTTGCGCGAAAACAACGCGCAGGTGGGCGCGCTTGCATTATTTGTCGGCACCGTGCGCGACCTCACCCACGCCGATCACGCCCACGCCTCCCCTGCTCAAAAAACCGAAAATCACGCCGTCTCGTCGATGACTTTAGAGCATTATCCGGGGATGACCGAGCGCGCCTTGCAGAAAATCGTCGATACCGCTTTTTCGCGTTTTTCGATACAAGGGGCGACCGTGATTCATCGTGTCGGCGTCTTAAAACCGACCGATCAAATTGTTTTGATTGCGGTTTCGAGCGCGCATCGCGCCGACGCTTTTGACGCCTGTCGCCTCATCATCGACTTTCTTAAAACCGAAGCGCCCTTCTGGAAAAAAGAAGAAACCCCTCAGGGCAGCCGTTGGGTGGAGGCGCGCGCTTCAGACGATACCGCGCGAAAACGCTGGGAATCCCGGGAATCGTAAGGCACGCCACCATGTTCTTGTCCCATTTGATTGCGGTCTGCCTAGGCGCGTCCATCGGCGCGGCGTTGCGTTGGGGGGTGACGTGCGCGATCAACGAAATCATGCCCGATTTTCCCTTAGGGACGCTTCTGTGCAATTTAGTCGGCGGGTTTTTGGTCGGCGTGGCGTTGGCGGTTTTTCTGACGCAAGAGGCATCCCCCCATGTGCGGCTTTTTGTCATCACCGGATTTTTGGGCGGACTCACGACGTTTTCCACCTTTTCCTCCGAAGTCTCCATGTTGTTGTTGCGGCAACAGTACGCGATCGGTTTCTTGCTGGCCACCACCCATTGGTTGGGCTCGATATTGCTGACCATCATCGGCTTTTCGGTGACGCGAGGGCTGTTAAAGTAAATTTCGGCAAAAAGTAAAACCCTACACTCAACGGCAAAAAGTAGTACTTTTTGCCGGAAATAGTTTCCAAAAAAACACCGGCGAAGCCGGATGCTTTTTTGCGTAGGAAACGGGGCAAGCCCCTCCCGAAAAACGCAAAACCCCTTGACAGAAAAATATAAACAATAAAATAATCTCCGTAACCTTATGGTTTAAGAAAAAAGCAATATCGCGTTTTTAATCTTTCTTTATAAAGAGGTTTCTCATGGCTATGTCAAACAACTCCGTCATTGAATTTAAAGCAGATCGTCACGTCCTTCTTCAGTTGGGGTTCGGGGTTGTGTCGTTATTGATCTGCCTTGCCGATAGATCAAGCGTATACATCATCGGCTTAGCCTTCGTTGGCGTTTCTTCAATCGTTGTAGGACTTTGGAAGAAGTTTGTTTATTTTGTTCGGCTTTATGAAGACCATTTTGAAACAAAACTTGCGCCTATCGCCGGATGGCACAGCGTGTTATACAGCGAGGTTTTGAGTGCGACGGCAACCCCGAAAGATTTAACGCTGACGATCCAACAACATCATTCGCCTGAGGCTTCCGCCTCCAAACAAATCAAAATTAGGCTTACCGAACTTTCAGACGACGACAAAACCCGTTTGCTCGAAGAATTCAAAAATAGACTGCCGAACCCTATTGAAGGTTCCATTTGAGGCGTAATGGAATAATGGAAAAACGAAAAAACACCGTATTGCGCGGAAAAGTGACGGCGATTGAGAGGAATGTTATCGGTGCTATGCGTGACGACGTTGCCAATGCTTGCAAAACGATACCTATGTTAATAACCCTTGAAAATTCTGCTCGTATTGAATTTTCAGATGAAGCGGATTTTGATATTGGTGATGATGTAATTATACTTGCAGAGAGAAATGTTCTTACTCACCGATTAAACTCATACCTTTTTAATGCTTATTATAATGTTACAAAAAAGGTCAGTTACATAAGGAGTTTTTCTACTTTCAAAATTGGGGGCGTTCCGGCATTGCTTACCATGCCCTTCTTTCTTCTGTGTCTTATTGTCAAGGCGTTGGCAAATAGAACATTTTTAAGCTATGTTATATTAGTTATTTCGGTTCCGAGTTTCATATATTGCTTTTACAGCGTTTATAAGGCCGACATTGAGAAAGACTATATTGAAAAAGAAACTATTAGACAATTAAATGAAGAGATTAACAAGCTTCAAAGCGAAGACGGTTAAATAACAAACACCGCTATTTCTTACCTCGTCATTGCGGGCAGACCGCCTGCGGCAGGCAGACCCGCAATCCGTTTTTTTCATCGCGGGCGAGGCAAGCCTCGCCCCCACATTCGGGACGCCGAGGGCGGCGTCCCCTACGCAAAAAAGTATCCGGCTTCGCCGGTACTTTTTTGCAAACTCCAACCGGCAAACCCGAACTGCCCAAAAGTAGGGGTTTACTTTTGGGCATAGGGTGTAGGTTTTTACTTTTTGCCGAACCCGCGAGTGTAGAGGTTTACTTTTTGCCGAACCCCTGAGCCCCGAAACCCGCGTCATCGGCGCGTAGCTTTTTGACCAGCGCGGCGCACTCTTCTTCGCTGCCGTACACAATGGATAACAACATTTCGACAGCTTTAGAAATCGAGCGCGTTCCGTTTTCATAACGACTGCCGCCGGACTGCGTGACGCCTAACCTCCCCCAAAATTCGCCTTGATTCAAATGAAGCACTCTTCTCAAAGGCGTGAGTTTTGTATAATTGTCTCTCTCGGAAAACCCTGATAATTCACGTTTGTCTTTAGTATTGATGTCACGCAACTTTTTGATAAGCTCCGTACTATCATTCTTGGGCGCATACACAATGCCTAATAACAACTGAACCGGCATGGGCATGGGCGTGAGCTTTCTTTCATAGCGACTACTGATGGGTTGCGTCACATGAATGGTTTTCCAAAAATCCGCTTGCGTCAAACCTAACTCACAACGCCGTTTGCGCCAATCAACAGGTCTTACGTTTTCCATATTTCCCCCGAAACACCCAATTTAAAGTTTCTTGATATGCCTTTCTATGGGCGATCAGCCCATCCTTTTTTAAAATGCCGCCGCGCCTGCCGGTAAGCCCTAGCGACGACCCCGGACAAAAAACCGAGGGGATGCCCCGCGTTTTTGCCAACACACCCAACCTTTGCAAATCCGCTTCATCACGTTAAAGCGGGTTTTGCCAAGGTCTTGACCTGTGGACGGTTTAAAAACCGCCCACAGGAAAGCCTAAAACCCCTACCAGCGATACGTCAAATTCGCCGTTCCGGTCACGCCTTTCCTTTTACCGGCGTAACCTTTCACCGACAAATCAAACGACAAATGATCATCATCGGCTTTAGGCGTCATCGAAATACCCAATTCGCCGATACCCGACGCGCCTTTTAACGCCGGCGGATCAATCTTCACGCCGTTGGTCGACACTTCCGCCTTGCCGCCGAAATCGTAGGCAAATGCAACGCCCACATACGGATTCACGGTGGCTTTTTGGTTGATGTAATAACGCGAACCGATCTTCAACTGCGCCGCGTTGATCGCGGAAAAGTCCAGCGTTTCTCCGGCTAACCCGCTACTCGATTCAAGCGTGATTCCCTTCTTCGCGTTTTGACGGGTATAGATGACTTGCCCATAGAAATCATGCGCGCCTTCCCCGACTTCGGTTAAATACCCCAACGTGAAGTGACTACCAAAGTAATAGGTTTTTAAATCATACTTGCCGCTTGCCTTGCCGGACGAAGTGAGAAAATCTTTGGATGAAAACTTATTCCTCATTTCACCAAAGCGCAAGGAAGCGTCCGCGTGGAAACCGGTTTCTTCACCCCAACGCGCGATCAAACCCAAACCATAGTAATCAATATCATCTTTACCGCGAACACTGCGACCGGTGGATAATAAGTTATAAGTATCGGCATTGCCTTTGCCCCATTCGACAAACGCGCCAAACGTTCCCCAATCATCCACATTGCCCGCTAAGCCGGTGAGCAACGATCCGCCTTTGACTTTCACGTGCGAGCCGGTTTCGTACTTGGACACGCCGCCACGCGCCGCCCCAAAAAGACGCGACCCGTGATGCTCTAACGTCTCCGGCACCGAAGCCACCAGCTCACCCGCTTCTTTGACAAACGCCACCCCTGCCAACGCGCCTTCAGAAAGAGCTTTTGCCTGCTCTTCCGTGTGCGCCGGCGCCACCACGCCGGGGGCAACTTCATGCAGTTTTGCCAAAAGCTGTGTTCCGCTGGTCAGAATGTCTAAGTCTAAGGATAAGGTGATCCCCTGCATCGCTTTGACCACCCCGTTGCTGACAAGGTTAGCCGGCGTTCCCGAAAGCGATTGCGAATCAATCAACACAATCGACCCGCCGGAAGTCAGTGCGGTGGACGACCCGCTGATGCCGACATTAACCTCCGTGTTATCCACGTTCGCGGTGCCGGAAGTGTTGTCGATCATCACCCCGCCGTTGCCCATGTCGGACGGCACGTAAAAGTTCAATGTGCCGTTTGAAACATCCAACGCGCCTTTATACTGCGCCGGCGTGCCGACGGTCACGTTGTCCACCGTTAAGGTGTCGAAATGTTGTAATGAGGTGCCCGCATCAAATGTCGCGCCTCCCGATAAGCTAAGCTCGGAAGAAGCAAGCGTGGCACCGTTCGTCCCCAAAGATAAGGTTCCCTCCTCGACCACCGTCGCGCCGGTGTAATCTTGGGACTCATTCAACGTCAACGTGCCGGAGGAGGTTTTGGTCAAGGAGCCGCTACCGCCAATGTTCCCGCTGAAGTTTCCTTCGGCAACTTTTAAGTCAACATCGTTATTGAGGATTTGCGTGGTCGTCGATGCGGAATTTAACGCATTGATTTCACGCGCCTGACCTGCCGCGTCGTAAATACTGCTGTTATTGAGCGTTAAATCCGTGCCCGTTGCAATATTGCCGATGAGGGTTCCGTTATCCACCACGGTAGCACCGGAATAATCGTTCGTGCCGGTTAATTCCAAGGTGCCGTCACCGATTTTGGTCAATCCGCCTGCGCCGGTGATGTCTCCCGACAGGGTCACGGTATCGCCGGCATCGGTGACTTCAATATTGCTTCCGTTGCCGCTTCCCGCCGTGTCGGATAACGTCCACCCTTTAGAATAACTACCTGCCGCCAATTGCAAGGTGGCATCGCTTTCCAAGGTATTGACACCGTTACCGACATTGTTATCCGCGCTGATCGAAAGCGTGCCTTCATTCACGGTGATATTGCCCTCAAAGCCGCTGTTGTCCCCGGATAAGGTCAAGACTTCCGTGCCGTTTTTCTCAATGACGGAACCCGCCGTGCCGGAAATGTCTCCCGACAAGGTTTGAGCGACCGTTTGATTCAACAACAAAGTGCCGTCGGTGGCATTGGCACTGTCTCCCAAAATAATCGCTTGAGCGTAGTCCGCATCCGCCGACGGGTTGTAACCCAAAACGCCGGTATCGGAAAGCGTTAATGTGCCTTCTTTAATTTCGGTGTTGCCGTCGTAATCGTTATTGCCGGACAAGATCAACTCACCCGCACCGGTTTTGGTCAGCGTGGCGCCATCCCAGTTGGCAAAGCCCCCCGCACCGCCGGCGGCAATATCTGCCTCAACCGCGCTGTTGTTGTGCAAATCAAAATTCACGGTTTCCGTGTTGCCGGCAATATTGAACGTGCCGTGCGCGTTACCCGGATTTTGATTCTTCCACACCCAATCTTTCAACAAGACTAAGTCGTTGGCGTCCAACGCCAACTGCAAGTCTTGGTATTTGTCGAGCGTGAGCGCGGCGTTGGTGCTGGTGCCGTTATCCTGCAAGTGGATTTGCGAAACGTCGATCGTCACGCCGTTGGCGGTTGAAATCAAGATCAACGAACTGCCTAAAGCCACATTCGCCGTTCCGGTCACGTTGATGGTCGTGCCGTCCGCTAAAACTGCCTTATCCGCAATAATCGAGCCGGTGGCGGTGGCATCCATAGATATCGTCGTGGAGCTGCCTCCCATGGACGTTTCAAATTGATTGCTCACGTTCAAGGTTTGCCCCGAACCAATCCCCAGCTCGCCTTCGTGCACGGTGACGTTGTCGGCATTCATCGACGCGCTATCCAAAATCAAAGTATTGGTATTTTCTTTGATCAGATTGCCCAACGCCAAAGTGCTGCCGGACAAGGTTTGATCGGACGAAGTATCAAAGGTGATGACCCCGCCGCCGCTGTTGGTGATATCACCGGCGTAATCATTGCCATTGTCGGCACCCAAAGCGCCACTGCCGCTAATCGTTAAATCTCCGGCATTGAGGGTGGTGTTGCCTTTGTAGGTGTTGCCGCCTTCCAAAATCAACGCCGAGCTTCCCTCTTTAGTCAAGCCGCCGTCGCCGGACAAAACGCCCGACATCGTCACGTCACCGGGAGCGTTGGCATCAAGGGTTGCGTCTTTTGCCAACACCCAATCACTGCTAAAACTGCTGCCGGTTAATTCCAGATTGCCGCCGTTTAGAGTATGGGTGCCGCCTTGCGTGGCGCCGATGTTGTCGTCCGCGCTGATCGACAAAATACCGTCGTTCACAGTTGTGTCGCCGCTATAAGTATTCGCGCCGGACAAGACTAATTTACTCGTCCCTTCTTTGACAAGCTCGCCATCGCCGGAGATTATGTCGTTATAGACCACATCGACCCCCGACGCGCCTTGACCTTCAAGGTTAAAGATAAGCGTGGTGCCGCTTGCAAGGTCAATATCGCCGGCAATCGTGCCATCTACCCCGCCGTCGCCGATTTGCAGTGTGCCCTCTTTGACCGTCGTGCCGCCGTCAATCGTGGCGTCACCGGTCAAGATGAAGGTGCCCGCACCTTCTTTGGTCAGCGTATCGGTGGGGTTGGTTGTCGTCAGATTGCCTTCAAACACAACATCGTTGGCGTTTTCGATCACACCGCCGTTGGTGTCGATGACCCAATCTTGGGTGTAATGCGAGTTAGCCGCGCCGGTTAAAGCAAGCGTGGCGCCCCCCTCCAACGTATGGTTGCCGGTGCCGACGTTGTTGTCTTC
>JAIRPA010000158.1 GCA_031257235.1 Burkholderiales bacterium
ACGTGACGATCACGGTGAAGCTGATCTCTCCGATTGCGATGGAAGAAGGTTTGCGCTTTGCGATCCGGGAAGGTGGGCGCACGGTGGGAGCCGGTGTCGTCGCTAAGATTATTGAGTAATGTTTTGCGCGGTTGATGCCGCGCTTTCTTGAAAGTTAGAGATATGCAAAGCCAACGTATTCGCATTCGCTTGAAGGCGTTTGACTATAAATTGATCGATCAATCGGCGATGGAAATTGTCGAGACCGCGCGGCGCTCAGGTGCTATTGTCAAAGGTCCCGTTCCGTTGCCGACAAAAATCGAAAGATACAACGTTCTGCGTTCGCCGCACGTCAACAAAACGTCGCGCGATCAATTTGAAATCAGAACACATTTACGGTTGATGGACATCATCGACCCCACCGATAAAACAGCGGATCAATTGATGAAGCTGAATTTGCCGGCGGGTGTCGATGTAGAAATCAAATAGCGGTAGAATCAAAAATTCCGCTTTTTAAAGCAGTAAAAACTTGGGTAAGTCAGGTAGTAATGGATCAGCCGCGGCAGTCGTGCGGTTGATAAGGTGAAAAGCCGGTCAATTGCAATCGGCACTCGTGAAAACGAGATTTTATAAGAGGGAAACATGAGCCTTGGACTTGTAGGTCGTAAAATCGGGATGACCCGCATTTTTACCGACGATGGCGTAGCCGTTGCGGTGACAGTGTTGGATGTCTCCAATAACCGCGTCACGCAGATTAAGACGCCGGAAACGGATGGCTATGCCGCCGTTCAGGTGGCGTTTGGAGATCGTCGCGCGTCGCGTGTCACAAAGCCGCTGGCAGGAAACTTTGCAAAAGCAGGGGTTACGGCAGGCGCGCTTCTGAAAGAATTTCCGGTGACCACGGATGAGCTTTCACAATTTAAGTTAGGCGACACGGTCGCCGTAGATACTTTCTCGGTCGGGCAGATGGTTGATGTGACCGGCACGTCGAAAGGTCGCGGCTTTTCCGGGGGTATTCGCCGTCACAATTTCAGTTCCAACCGCGCATCACACGGTAACTCGGTGACCACGCGCGCGCCCGGTTCCATCGGGATGGCGCAGGATCCGGGGCGTGTTTTTCCGGGCAAGAGAATGCCGGGTCACTATGGTGATGAGCAACGCACGGTACAAATGTTATCGGTTGCGCGTGTGGACAAAGAACGCAGTCTTTTACTGATCAAAGGGTCGGTTCCCGGATCGGAAGGCAATTGCGTCATTGTTCGCCCTTCGGTGAAAACACCGGCGAAGAAAGGAGCGTAACCATGGAACTTCAATTAAAGAATGACCAAGGTCAGATCAGCGGGAATTTTGCCGTTTCCGACGCGCTTTTTGCCAGAGAGCAAAACGAAGCCTTGGTGCATCAGATCGTTGTGGCTTATCAGGCCAACGGACGACAAGGCACGCGGGCGCAAAAAGCGCGTGGTGAGGTCAATAAATCCAACCGCAAACCGTGGGCACAAAAAGGAACGGGGCGTGCGCGCGCAGGGCGTGCCAGTAGTCCTTTATGGCGCGGGGGCGGTAAGATTTTTCCGAGCAGTCCTGAAGAAAACTTTTCACAAAAGGTCAATCGCAAAATGTATCGCGCCGGGATGGCGGCTATTTTGTCGCAGTTGGTGCGTGATGATCGTTTGACCGTCTTAGACACCTTAGTGGTGGAAACGCCGAAAACCAAAGCGTTTGCCCAGAAGGTCAATAAATTGGGGCTTGACGGCAGACTGCTTGTGGTTATCGAAGATTGGAACGATAACATCATGCTCGCGTCGCGCAATTTGCCCAACGTGATGGTTTTATCGTCGCGTGAAGTTGATCCGGTCAGCTTGTTGCGGTTTGATCATACGGTGATGACGAAAGCTGCCGTCCAATACCTAGAGGAGATGCTGGGATGAGCGCATCAACACAAAAATTTAATCCTGAGCGTTTGATGACGCTGATTTTAGGACCGGTCATTTCGGAAAAAAGTACCTTTGTGGCGGACAAGTTAAATCAAGTGATCTTTCGTGTCGTGTCGGACGCGACCAAGCCGGAAGTCAAAGCGGCGGTCGAGCTCATGTTCAACGTTAAAGTGGATTCGGTGACGCTTTTGAATGTTCACGGAAAACAAAAACGTGTGGGACGTGTGGTGGGGCGTCGTCGTGGCTGGAAGAAAGCCTATGTCAGCTTAGAGCAAGGTCAAGAAATTAACTTTGCGGTGGGAGCGTAATCATGGCATTGATTAAAACCAAACCAACTTCCGCGGGTCGTCGCGGGTTGATTAAAGTCGTGAATCCTGATCTTTACAAAGGTCGTTCGCTTCCCGCTTTAACGGAGAGCCAAAAACGCGGATCCGGTCGCAACCATAACGGACATATCACGACGCGTCATCAGGGCGGCGGTCACAAGCACCACTATCGGATCGTCGATTTTCGTCGCAACAAAGACGGGATTGCGGGCAAGGTAGAACGCTTGGAGTACGATCCGAACCGCAGCGCGAATTTAGCGTTGTTGTGTTACTTGGACGGAGAGCGTCGCTACATCATTGCGCCACGTGGCGTGGCGGTTGGGCAAACGCTTTTTTCAGGCGCGGATGCACCCATCAAGCCGGGCAATGCGTTGCCGATCAGAAACATTCCGGTAGGAACGACGATTCACTGTATCGAGTTGCAACCCGGAGGAGGCGCCAAGTTAGCGCGGTCGGCAGGCACGGCAGTTCAGCTTTTGGCGCGTGAAGGTGATTATGCGCAATTACGTTTGCGTTCCGGTGAAATTCGTAAAGTTCACGTGAATTGTCGCGCGACGATTGGTGAAGTCGGTAACGAAGAACACAGCCTCCGTCAGATCGGTAAGGCGGGCGCAAATCGTTGGCGTGGTATTCGTCCGACGGTACGCGCAATTTGTATGAATCCGGTGGATCACCCGATGGGGGGGCGCACGAATGGTGGCGGTGGACGTCATCATCCGGTTTCTCCTTGGGGGCAACCTGCCAAAGGTTATAAAACACGTACCAACAAGCGCACCAATTCAATGATTGTGCGTCGTCGGCACGCGACGAAAGGGTAATGACACATGACACGTTCTATTAAAAAAGGACCGTTTGTTGACGATCATTTGATTAAGAAAGTCGAGACGGCGCGTGAAAAAAACGATAAGCGTCCGATTAAAACCTGGTCGCGTCGTTCGACGGTCACGCCGGATTTCGTTGGTCTGACGATCGCGGTACACAACGGGAAACAACATGTTCCGGTGTATATCACCGAAAACATGGTGGGTCACAAATTAGGCGAATTTGCGTTGACGCGCACATTCAAAGGTCACGCGGCGGACAAAAAAGTCGCCGCCTCTAAATGATTAAGGAGAATACGAATATGGCAACTACAGCAGTATTGCGCGGCATTCGCCTCTCCGCTCAGAAGGGGCGTTTGGTCGCTGACCAAATCAGAGGGCTACCGGTATCCCGCGCTCTTGATCTATTGTCGTTTAGTCCGAAAAAAGGAGCGCGCATCATTAAAGCGGTCTTGCTTTCGGCAATCGCCAATGCCGAACACAACGATGGTGCGGAT
>JAIRPA010000213.1 GCA_031257235.1 Burkholderiales bacterium
TCAACCGTTAGGTACGGCATCGCGCCATGCCCGCCGACCCCTTCTATCTCAATGGTTAATTTGTCGCAGGAGGCCATCACCGCGCCGGTGCGCACCGCGACTTTGCCAAACGGAAGTTCCGGCCAATTGTGAAGAGCGTAGACAAAATCTAAAGGAAAGCGATTCAGTAAGCCTTCCTCAATCATTTGTTTGCATCCGTCCGCGCCTTCCTCGGCGGGCTGAAAAATACAATACGCCGTTCCTACAAAATTGCGCGTTTGGGCAAGATAACGCGCGCACGCCAAAAGCATGGTTGTGTGACCATCGTGTCCGCAACCGTGCATCCGCCCCGGTGTGCATGAAGCGTGCGCAAAACGATTGGACTCCCGAATCAAAAGCGCGTCCATGTCGGCGCGCAAACCGATGTGGCGTCGGTTCGGAGAGATGCGCCCAGGAATCACCGCGATGACGCCCGATTTCGCCATTCCCGTGTAATACTCGATGCCGAGTTGGCTTAAATGGTCGGAGATTTTTTGGGCGGTTCGCGGCAGGTCAAACCCGATTTCGGGATGGGCGTGCAGGTCGCGCCGAAAGGCAATGTATTCATCGTGCCATTGTTTGATGGCGGAGAGTGCGGGATGTTCAGTCATGGTGTGATCCTCATCCGACGTGTTTTGTAAGATTGCCCGTGAGGGTTGGCGTGCCTGCCCGATGCCGGCTCATGCGCGTTGCCGAAAGGCAAATGCCCGCCGCCACGGAGACGTTCAAGCTCTCCACCGAGCCTAACATCGGGATCGAGACAACGCGGTCGCATTTTTCGCGCGTCAAACGCCGCAAGCCGCGTCCTTCCGCGCCCAGCACCCACGCCATGGGTCCGGTTAAGTCGGCATCGTAAAGGTTTTCTCCGTCCATATCGGCGGCAACGCACCAGACGCCGCTTGCTTTCATCTGATCCAAGGCGCGCGAAAGATTGGTCACAAAAATGACCGGCACCGTCTCCGCCGCGCCACAAGAAACTTTGGAGACGACCGGCGTGATGCCGACGGATCGGTCTTTCGGGAGAATCACCGCGTCCACGCCGAACACGTCGGCACTGCGCAAACAGGCGCCTAAGTTGTGAGGGTCGGTGACTTCATCCAGCACCAAAAGGAAAGGCGTTGTTGTGCCCGACAAAATTTCATCTAAGGTCAAGGCAGAGGCGATGTTTTTGACCTGTGCGACGATGCCCTGATGCCGACCGGAAAGGGTTTTTTGATCCAAAGTGGCTTTGTCGGTGGCTTCAACAGGGCAACCGGCAAGTTTGGCGCGTGAGAGAACGTCTTTGGCGCGAGGGTCTTTTCGGGATTCGTCAAAGTAAATATGAGTGACGGACTCCGGACGTTGCCGCAACCGCGCAATCACGGCGTGAAAGCCGAAAATCCATGTTTTTTCATCGTGATTCATCAAAAACGCCTCAACAATGCACAACCCGCCAAGGGAGTAAAAGACTGATGTTATAGCGAAAATTCCGGTTTGTGTAGGTAGCCCCCTGCATAAAAAAACGCGACGATTTTGGCGTCGCGTTTTTTGTAGCACACCAAAGGGGTCTTAATGGTGGCTGACGAAGGTACTCTCGTCGAACGGGTCTTCGCCTTTTAACACGCTTTTCACGCGCGGGAAGTCGGCTTGTTTTGTCCATTTGCCGATCAAAAGCACGGCAATGGCGTTACCCGCAAAATTGGTGAGCGCGCGCGCTTCGGACATAAAGCGGTCGATACCCACCACAATGGCAACCCCCGGCAGAAGATCGGGACGTGCTGCCTGTAAGCCGCCCGCCAAGGTTGCCAAGCCTGCGCCCGACACCCCCGCGGCACCCTTAGACGCCACGACCATGAAGAGGAGCAGGGTGAATTGCTCGGCGTAACTCATCGGCACCCCCATTGCTTCCGCGATGAAGAGCGATGCCATCGTTAAATAAATAGCGGTTCCGTCCAAGTTGAAGGAGTAACCGGTCGGCACCGTGATGCCGACGACCGATTTATCGACACCTAAATGTTCCATTTTGGCAATCAGGCGCGGCAAGGCGGTTTCCGACGAGCTGGTCGCCAAGATCAACAGGAATTCACGCCCTAAGTACTTTAAGAACTTCCAAAGATTGACGCCCGTGACGGCGTACAACATGATGCCCAAGACGATGAAGATGAAGAGGAAACAGGTGAGGTAAAAACCGACCATCACTTTGATGAGCGCGAGAATGGCCGTCCAGCCGGTGGCGCCCACCAACGCGGCTAAGCCGCCAAACGCGCCAAAAGGAGCCGTCCACATGACCATCGCCAACATTCTGAAAACAATGGTTTGGATGGTTTGGATGGCGGCAAGCGCGGGTTTGCCGCGTTCGCCCATGCCTTGAATCACAAACCCGGTCAAAAGCGCGACAAACAAGCCGGAAAGCACGTTGCCGTTGGAAAACGGTAACAAAATACTCGACGGAATGATGCTCAACAGAAAATCAACGAGCCCTTTGGACGCGCCGCCGCCGGCTTTGTAATTCGGGTCAAGCATGCTTTTGACCTCTTCACCCAAACCTGCGCCGGGCTGAATAACGTTGCCGACGACCAAACCGATCACCAAGGCGATGGCAGACATCGTCAAAAAGTAGCCCAATGCCAAACCGCCGATTTTGCCGACGGTCGCGGCTTTGGCGATAGAGCCGATGCCCAAGACGATCGTACAAAAGATGATCGGGACAATCATCATTTTGATCAGCGCGACAAACGCGGTGGCCAAAGGTTTCATTTCTTTGGCGATATCGGGTTTCCATAAGCCTAAGATGACGCCTAAAACCGCCGCAATGATCACAAAAATATAGAGATAGTGAGTTTTGTCTTTTTTGGGAGAGGGGTCGGAAACCACGTCCGGCGCGATGGGGAGCTCCAATATTTCAGGATGCTCGTTTTTGATGTTACTCATAGAAAATTCCTTTCTTCAGGGCTAATAAACGAACACTTCGCAGAAAACGAAGGGCTTTTTTCGACTTCGGCGGGTGGAATCTAACATCTTTTTGGACATTATTGATAAGGTCACAAAAAGGGACTCGCTTTTTTCGGGCGTCCGCCTGAATGAGACGTTGACCGAAAAGGGCTTCTTGTCGAAGCGTCAAAGGACGATTTTTGTTCGTCGCCGATGACGTGAGCGCGAGTGAGTTTGAGCTAAAACACAACCGCCAAAACGCAATGCGAGCTAATTTACCTGCGATTTTGGGGTTAGGCAAGAAAGAAAAGGGGTTTTTGAAAAAAAGAAATGCCGATGGCGATGAATATACTTTTGACATTGGGGATCAGGGTTTCAGGAATCAGGGTTTCAGGAATCAGGGTTTCAGAAATCAGAGGTCAGGAATCAGGGATCAGAATCCACGTCGCTTTCCCGCAAAAAATCGCGGGGTTTTCTTTTTGCCCATTTTTTTACTTTAAATTTACGAAGACTGATTACATTTAAAAAACGGATCAAAGAAAACCTTGAAAGGAGCGGTATGAACGGGCATGGGAGCAGTCTCTCCAAACATTGGAGCAGAAGAAAATTCCTCAAGATGACTTCAGGGACGGCATTGACGGCGGGCATGATGAACGTCCCCGGATTATTGCGCGCGGACGATATTAAAAGCAAATATTCAGGCAATGTCACGATGACGCCAAGCGTGTGCGAAATGTGTACCAGCGCGTGTCCGATCGAGGCGCGTGTTCAAGACGGCAAGGGCGAATTTATTCGTGGCAACCCCTTGGATAAGGGCAGAGGCGGTAAAGTTTGCGCCCGAGGCGGCGCGGGATTTAATCAACTCTATGATCCGCAACGTCTTGTCAGACCGATCATTCGCGTCGGCGAAAGAGGGGAGGGTAAATGGAGGGAAGTCAGCTGGGATGAAGCCTATACATTCATCGCGCAAAAATTAGAAGACATTAAACAAAAATACTCGGCGCAATCCGTGGCGTTTACGTGCCGAAGCGGATGGACCAAAAATTGGTTTCATCATCTGGCGCAAGCCTATGGGTCTAATAATCTTTTTGGGCATGAGGCAACGTGTCCTTTAGCCTATGAGATGGCGGGCGTGGATGTCTTTGGGTCGGTGCCTTCCAGAGACTATTCAAAATCCAAATATATTATCAACATGGGGCATAACATCTTGGAAGGGATTGTGATCAGCTATGCCCGACAATATTTGGAAGCGATTTCCAATGGTGCAAAAGTCGTGTGTTTGGAGCCTCGATTGTCAATCACGGCCGCCAAAGCGTCCGAATGGCACAAGATCAAACCCGGTCAGGATTTGGCTTTTGTGTTGGGCTTCATGAACACCCTCATCTTTGAAAATCTCTACGATAAAGACTTTGTCGAAAAATACTGTGAGGGGTTTGAAGAGCTCAAAGCCTCGGTGTCCGCCTACACTCCGGAGGCGATGGCAAAAGATTGCGACATTGACGCGGAAACCATCAAACGTCTGGCAAGAGAGTTTGCCAAAGCCGCCCCTAAAGCGATATTCGATTACGGACACCGGTGCGGCTACACGTTGCAGGAATTAGAATTGCGACGCGCGATGATGATGATCAACGCACTGGTGGGGAATATCGAAAAAGACGGCGGGATGTATTTGAATAAGTCGGCGTCTTTATACAATTCAATCATTGGAGAGCCCAAAGCCCCCACCTTAAAAAAACCCGCCTCGCCTCCTTATCCTAAACCGGCATTTCCGAGAATCGATAAAATCGGAGAAGAAGGTTGTGAATATTATCTTGCCGGGAAGGGGGCGGGCATCGGAACCTTGGTGGCGCCCTCCGCGCTCGGAGAATTGCCGGATCAGCCTTATAAAATCCGCGGTTGGTTCATTGCGAGAAACAACCCGGTGATGACACAAATCAACACCCAAAAAGTGATTGATGCCATGAAAGCAATGGAATTGGTGGTGGTGGTGGATATACAAATATCCGATACGGCTTGGTTTGCGGATGTGGTCTTGCCCGACACCACCTATCTTGAGCGCGATGAAGAGTTCACGGCAGGCGGCGGGAAAAATCCGACGTACAGCGTGGGTAGGCAAAAGGTGGTGGAGCCCGTCGGTGAATCCAAACCGTGTTGGTTGATTGCCAAAGAGCTCGGCGAAAAAATGGGGTTGGGGGCTTATTTTCCCTATAAAGATATTGAAGACTATCGGATGCAACAGGTCGGCGACAACATTGAATTGATCGTTGACTTGAAGAAAAAAGGGCAAACAAGTTTTGGCGTGCCTTTGATGATGCGGGAAAAAAACAGCGTTCGCGCGTTTGTGGAAAAATATCCGACCGCCAAAGATAAAGTCAATTCGGAAGGGTTGATGGACCTTCCCAAAAAAATCCGTCTTTTCAGCAAAGGATTAGAAGAGGTTTCCAAAACCGGCGGGTTGGTTTATAAGCCGGACACCATCAAAGCCGACGATGAACTCTACTACATCAACGGAAAAATCGCGGTCAGAACCAATGGACACAACGGCAATAATGAATGGCTGAATCATCTTATTGGCGACGCTCATATATGGATACATCCTCATACTGCAGAAAAGATGAAGTTAAAAAACGGGGATAAGATTGAAATCTATAACCGGTATTCAACGCAACGGGGGAAAGTCTTGGTGACACAAGGGGTCAGAGAAGACACACTATTTTCCTATTTTGGTTTTGGCACGATCAGTAAAGCACTCAAACGCGCCTGCGGCAAAGGAGTCAACAGTAACTTTTTGATGCCTCCCCAACTGGGTCAAAATACCGGCATGGGGTTAAACGTGGTGGGTGTCAAGGTTAGAAAAGTATAAAGGAAACCAAACAATGGCTAAAAAATATGCGATGATCCATGATAATAATTTGTGCATCGGTTGTCAGGCGTGCAGTATTGCGTGCCGCGCGGAAAATAAAATTCCCAACGAGGTGTATCGAATTCAGGTCTGGATACAAGGTCCCAATCAACACGCGGACGGTTCGTTGAATTACGATTTTCATCGGCAATCTTGCGTTCATTGTGAAAACCCGCCGTGCGTTAAAGTGTGTCCCACGAAAGCCTCTTATATTAACCAAGACGGCATTGTGTTGATCGACAAGAAAAAATGCGTCGGATGTTTGTATTGTGTGGAGGCGTGTCCTTATAAGGCACGTTATGTTGATCCGGTCACCCAAGCACCTGACAAATGCACGTTTTGTTATGAATCTCGGCTTTCACGAGGCGAGCAACCGGCGTGTGTCACGGTCTGTCCGACCGACGCGCTGATCTTCGGAGATTTGAATAATCCCTCCGATAAAATCAGTCAAGTCATTTCCCGAAAGATCACCTATCAACAAAAAGAACATTTGGGGACAAGACCCAAAATGTTTATTGTGCCGAATACTCAAGGAGGAAAGATACGATGAATCAACTTTGGGGATCCATGGATCAATATCATCAAATTGCGTGGCATTGGGAAATCGCGGTTTATCTCTTTTTGGCGGGGTTATCGGCAGGTGCCGCAATATCGGCGGTGGTGGTCAAAAAAATATCGCATCACAGCGAATCCAACGGTCTGGTCAAAGCCGGCGCCGTCATCGCGCCTATTGCCATTGCCGCGGGGCTTTTATTGCTTATTTTTGATTTGACCCGACCGCTTAATTTTTGGAGATTGCTGGTTCACTATAATTTTACTTCGGTGATGTCTGTCGGGGTGTTGGCACTTTTTATTTATTTTCCGCTCACGCTTTTGTTGTTTGCGGCAACCTTTCATGAAAAGTTTTCAAGCGGCATGTTCGCCTGCTTCAAACCTATCGCGGGTTTGGCGAAATCGTTGGGTAAAGTCATCGACGCTTTGGTGTTGCTGTTTGGGGTCATCATTGGGGCTTATACGGGCTTTTTGCTCTCAGCGATGAACAGTCATTCGTTGTTGAATACGCCTGTCTTGCCGATTCTTTTTCTGGCATCCGGCTTGTCTTCGGGGATATGCGCCAACATCATCGTGGGCATGGTGTGGTTTCACCAAGACTTAAATATTAACGAGGTAGCGTCTTTGGATCACACCGATAAGATCATCATTTATATCGAGCTTTTATTGCTCTTTGCCTTGTTTGTGGGCATGTTTTATCAGGGGCAAGAGGCGGCGGCTACCGCTGCCCAAGCGCTCACCCATAGTGCTTGGGCGGGCGTGTTTTGGATTGGCGCGGTGGGCGTGGGCTTGCTTTTACCCTTAGTCCTTAATTTTGCGTTCTCGTCATCCTTTAAAAGCTCGCCCTCAAAATTCATCATGTTTAACGCGACCTTGGTGATCTTGGGCGTGTTGTCCCTTCGCTTTTATATTTTGTACGCGGGGCAGATGTTTTCTTGAGGGTTTTGCGGGAAATCAGGGGGCGCCCAAAAGTAAACCATTCGCCCAAAAGTGAAAACCTACTTTTGGGCGCCGAGTGTTGTCGCAGAATCCCCACGCCGCCATAAGGCGGCGTCATTGCGGGCTACGACCCGCAATCTGTTTTTTTTCGCCGTTTATACAAAAAAGTATCGGGCTTTGCCCGTACTTTTTTGCAAATCATCACCGGCAAAAAGTAGGTTTTCACTTTTTGCCGAATTCCTGATCCCTGATTCCCGCGAATTTTCGTGTAAAGTTGCGTCTTGTCTGATCACACGCATCGTTAAAACCATGTCTGACACAGAAATTGCCGTTCGTCCGCGGGCATACGTGAATGATCCCGCCGGAAAATCCTTAACACTGACCTACGCTTCCGGGATGATCGCGGTTTTGCCGCATTCATTTTTGCGCGTTTATTCGCCGATGGTCAAACTCCCGATCACCGACGAAGAAATGCTGTCTGCCGAAAGTGCGTCCATCGTCGACATCGAAGAAATCGGTGACGACGGTATTTTGCTGACCTTTGCGGACGGACTTCGCGGTCTTTGTCTGTGGACTTACTTTTTTGAGCTTGCCAAAAGGCATCAGGTGTTGGTGCCGATTTTTTTAAAGCAACTTGCCGCCATCAAAGAGAAAAAGAATGGGTGAAACACATTTTGGTTTTGAGAAAGTTCAAACCGAAGAAAAAGCCAAGCGCGTCGAACAGGTTTTTGCGGACATTGCCAAAAACTACGATCTCATCAACGACTTGGCGTCGTTGGGCTTGCATCGTTATTGGAAACGCCGCGCCATTGCCGGCGTTTCTTCAAGCCGTCCACATCGCGTGGTGGATTTGGCGGGAGGCACCGGTGACTTAACGCGGCTGATGATGACGCAATCGCCGGAGTCTTTGGTGATTTTGTCGGACATCAATCAAGCCATGCTCATGGCGGGCGGCGAAAAACTTCATCGCGAAAATCTTCATCCGCCGCTTCTTCAATGTGATGCGGAATCCCTGCCGTTTGAAGATGCGTCGGTGGATTTAATCATGATTGGGTTTGGGTTGCGCAATGTCACGCATAAACTTCGCGCGTTAAAAGAAATGCGTCGCGTGTTGCGCCGACAAGGGCAGGTGCTGGTGTTGGAGTTTTCTCGTGTTGCCGCCGCCTTAAAACCGTTTTACGAGGTGTACAGCTTTCATGTTTTGCCTTTGCTCGGTAAATGGTTGGCGGGGAACGAAGCCGGGTATCGTTATCTGGTGGAATCCATACGAATGCACCCCGATCAAGCCACACTCGCCGCGATGATGCGGGAAGCAGGATTTGCGCGCGTTTCTTACACCAATCTTACCGCGGGGATTGTGGCGATACATACGGGGTTTGTTGAATAGGTGGGGGGCCAAAAGTAAAACCCTACACTCGCGGGTTCGGCAAAAAGTAAAACCCTACTTTTTGCCGGTAGGAATGACCAAAAAAGTACGGGCAAAGCCCGATACTTTTTTGTATAAACGGCGGAAAAACCGGATTGCGGATCAAGTCCGCAATGACGACGCTCTGATCCCTGACCTCTGATTCCCGAATCCCAATCTGGTTTTATCGCCTTTCCCGCAAAAAAGTATCCGGCTTTGCCGGTATTTTTTTGCTAACTATTGCCGGCAAAAAGTAGGTTTTTACTTTTTGCCGAAACCCTGATTTCTGACCTCTGATCCCTGAACCCCCGAAAGATCAATGCTCATCATTTGCTTTTACATCAGCAGAAATTCAGCAGGATTGTTGCGCCATCAACAGGTAACCCCTTTCTTTTAATGCCTGCCGGTTTTATGGGATACCGCTTAAAAATACTTTGAATACAAAAAAAGCGTTGATTTTTTTGTCGGATCAAACGCATCCACACAAAGATGAGGTTGATGATTTAAATGGTTTTGAAGGCGTCAAAATAGGGCAACTATGGAATAACGCCCCTATGAAAACACAAGTCATGTGTTGGATATCGCCGATGATGTTGTCGCCTCAATGAGGGATTCAATCACAATATTAAATACTTATAGACACACGATCTCTATCGTGTGCGGCGGAGGGGTTCTAAAGAATGCTTTTAATCGGTGGCACGAGCCATGCTCAATATAAGAGCAGGATTCATGGGGTTCGGCAAAAAGCGGGGTGGTTACTTTTTGCCGAACTCAAAAGGGATGGAGTCCTTGGCACAAACATATTGATAGGAGTTTTTCATGAGTTCTATTCCAAATATTTTTTGGTTTTTACCGACCGGCGGCGATGGTCGGTATCTGGGGCGTTCCAAAGTCGCGCGTCCCGTGAGCAATGCTTATCTGCGACAAATTGCCACGACTGCCGAATTCTTAGGGTACGACGGTTTATTGATACCGACCGGAAGCGGCAATTTAGACCCTTTTCTCACGGCGGCAACTCTTGCCAACGTGACGCATAAAATTAAATTGTTGTTGGCGTTACGTCCAAGCGCCGAGGGGAATCCTGTGGTATTCGCACGAAAAATCGCAACCTTGGACGAGGCATTGAATGGGCGTTTGATTTTAAATGTCGTGCCGGGCGCGTGGTCTGAAGAATTAAAAGCTGAGGGTGTGTTTTTAAGTCACGACGAACGTTATGAGCTTGCGGACGAATTTATTGATTTGTGGAAACGGTTGACCTTAGGCGAAACGGTCACGTACAAAGGAAAATATTTTCATGTTGAAAACGGACGCAGTCTTTTTTCGACCGTCAGCGATCCTCATCCGCCGCTTTATTTTGGCGGCAGTTCTCCCATCGCACATGAGTTTGCGGCAAAACACATCGACGCTTATCTGACATGGGGCGAACCGCCGGATCAAGTCGCCGAAAAAATCCGCGACGTGAAAGCCAAAGCAAAAGCGCGCGGGCGCGAGATACGTTTTGGCGTGCGTTTTCAGGTCATTGTTCGAGAAACCGAAGAAGAAGCCGTCAAAGCGGCGGCGTCGTTGATCAGCCATTTAGACGATCACTTAATTGCGCAGGCGCAAGAACACCAACGCGCCAGTGACAGTGTCGGTCAATCGCGCATCACCGCTTTGCACGGCGGCGACAGGAAAAAACTTTGGATTGCGCCCAATCTGTGGGCGGGGGTGGGGCTGGTGCGTGGCGGCGCCGGGACGGCGTTGGTCGGCAGTCCGCAACAAATTGTCGATCGTTTACGCGAGTATCAAGCCTTAGGCGCGGATACTTTCGTGCTTTCGGGTTATCCGCATTTAGAAGAAGCCGCAAGGTTTGCCGAATTGGTTTTCCCGCTTTTGGGCAAAGAGTCGTTTGTGGCGGAAGGCAATGTGATCACCGGCGGTGCGTTTGATGTTCCCATCACCCGCGCCAATCGACAGGCGGCAACGCTTTTGAAAAAAGCGGCATAGGGGGCGCGCCCAAAAGTAAACCCCTACACTCGGCGGCAAAAAGTGGACCTTTTTGCCGGAAATAATTTCCAAAAAAGGACAGGGAGACCCTGATCCTTTTTTGTAGGAAAGGCGATAAAACCGGATTGCGCGTCCGCCGCTTTACAGCGGCGTGTGGATTCTGCGACTTCGGCACTTCGTGCCTTCGCGCAGAATGACGGAGTGTCTGATCTCTAACCACTAACCACTAACCACTGATTCCTGATTCCTGACCTCTGATTCCTGTTTAGCCGGCGCGATAAATAAAAATTATCCCTCCCACAAAATCATACAATTTGTCGGTGTGGTGTTTCTTCTTTATGATGCGATGGCGCCGGTGAATAAAACGTTTAAGGCTTGACGGTTTTTTGTTCCTTGTTTTAACGGGTTTTTACCGGAGGGGTTAGCCATTCATTTTTAAGCTTTCTTACCTTTTATAGGAGTAACAACCATGACCACCAAACCCGCGAACAAAAAGACCGCCGCGCCGGCGCCCGTTCCGACGCCGCCCACCGATCACAAACTCACCACGCAAGCCGGCGCGCCCGTGCCCAACAACACCGATTCCATCACCGTAGGCAGACGTGGTCCCATTGCCTTGCAAGATACTTGGCTTTTAGAAAAGCTGGCGCACTTTGACCGCGAAGTGATCCCGGAGCGTCGAATGCACGCCAAAGGGTCAGGCGCATTCGGCACCTTTAAAGTCACCCACGACATTACCCAATACACTGCCGCAAAATTATTTGCCGAAGTCGGGAAAGAAACGCCGGTGTTCGTGCGTTTTTCGACCGTGGCCGGCGAACGCGGCGCGGCGGATGCAGAGCGCGACATTCGCGGCTTTGCCACCAAGTTTTATACGGAAGAGGGCAATTGGGATTTGGTGGGCAACAACACGCCCGTCTTTTTCATTCGAGACCCGCACAAGTTTCCCGACTTAAACCATGCCGTCAAACGCGACCCGAAAACCAACTGCCGCAGCGCCCAAAACAATTGGGATTATTGGAGTTGTCTGCCTGAGGCTTTGCATCAAGTCACCATCACGATGAGTGATCGCGGCTTGCCTGCCGGGTATCGCCACATGCACGGGTTTGGCTCACACACGTTCTCGTTCATCAATAAGAAAAAAGAATTGGTCTGGGTGAAATTTCATTGGGTCTGCCAACAACCCATTAAAAATTGGACGGATGCCGAAGCCGCCGCCGTGATCGCCAACGACCGCGAAAGCTCGCAACGCGATCTTTTTGAAGCCATCGAGCGCGGTGAGTTTCCGAAATGGCAATTGAGCATTCAGATCATGACCCAACAACAGGCCAAAGACTATTTTGAAAATCCCTTCGATATCACCAAAGTTTGGAGTCACAAACAATTTCCGTTGATTCCCGTCGGGATGATGGAGTTAAACAAAAATCCCGAAAACTACTTTGCCGATGTCGAACAGGCGGCGTTTAATCCTGCCAACGTCGTCCCCGGGATTAGTTTTTCGCCGGATAAGCTGTTGCAGGGGCGTCTTTTTTCTTATGGAGACGCACATCGTTATCGCTTGGGCGTCAACCACGGGTTAATTCCCGTGAATCAGGCCGTGTGTCCCGTCCATTCTTATCACCGTGACGGCATGATGCGCACCGACGGCAACTACGGCGCCGCCAAAGGCTATACCCCGAATACCGTCGGCGAATGGGTGGAGCAGGGAAGCTATACCGATTATGTCGACCCGGCTTTGCTTTGGGAGGGGACGGTGGATCGCCATTCCCCCTATGAAGACAAGGACGATGATTGTTATCGGCAAGCCGGCGATCTTTGGCGTTTGATCACCGACGACAAGAAAAAACTACTGATCGAAAACACCGCCCGCAATATGGAAGGGGTGAGCAAAAACATTAAGTTGCGCCACACCGCTCATTGTTTCCTCGCGGACAAACACTATGGTGAGGCACTCGCCGCCGCGATGTCGTTGGATATTAAAGAAGTCGCAAGATTAGCCGCGATGCCGTTGAAGGAAAGACTTCAGGCGACGACATAAAGGGGGCTACGCCCATCAGGGATCAGGGATCAGGAACACCGTCATTCTGCGACTTCGCTTTGCTACGCGCAGAATGACGCCCCCTGATCCCTGACATCTGATTCCTGACCCCTGACCGGCGTACAATACCCCCCATGAAACAGACCACACCTATTTTTATTGGACGAATCCTTTTTCTTTTATTTCTTTTAACCTTGTCGGGATGTAAATCCTTGCCCGTCGAGCCGCAAATGCGGTTTGACGCGGTGTCGTGGAATGATCTTTCCGGTTGGCGGGAGGATGCCTTAAATGAAGCCTTTCCCGCTTGGCTTTTGAGTTGCCGCGCTTTGACCAAAAGTACGAAATCGCGCGCTCAATGGGAAAACGTCTGCAACGTGGCGCAAAAGATCGACCCCGACAATCCTATTCAAGTACGCGCGTATTTTGAACAATACTTTGTGCCGCACCGCGTGATCGTTGAAAGTCAGGCATCCGGCGTGGTGCGGGAAGGCTTGATCACCGGGTATTACGAACCGATTGTGCATGGTAGCCGCGTGCCCACCGAACGATTCCGCTATCCCGTGTATGCGCGTCCCGATGATCTTCTGACCGTTGAATTAGATGCCTTATTTCCCGAATTAAAAGGCAAAGTCGTGCGCGGGCGTTTGGTCGGCAATAAAGTTGTGCCGTATTTTCCGCGCGAGACTTTGGATCAACCCCACGCGCGCGTCAACGCCTTGGTGCTTTGCTACATGGAAGACATCATGGATGTTTTCTTTCTTCAGGTGCAAGGCTCCGGGCGGGTGTTGTTGGAGGACGGCACTTTATTGCGCGTCGGCTACAGTGACCAAAACGGTCATCCGTATCGCGCCATCGGTGGGGTGTTGGTGGCGCGGGGAGAAATTCCGAAAGAAAAAATGTCGATGCAGGCAATACGGCGTTGGGGAGAAGAGCATCCCAAAGCCGTCCCCGAACTTTTAAATCAAAACCCCAGCTATGTGTTTTTCCGTGAATTGCCGCCCTCAACCGATGCGCTTGACTTGTCGGTCAACGGGCCGATCGGCGCCTTGGGCGTGCCGCTTTTGGCCAACCGCGCCATTGCGGTTGACCGCAATAAACTTCCCTTGGGCGCGCCCGTCTTCATCGCAACCACCTTGCCTGACCAAACGCCTCTTAAACGGTTGACGATGGCGCAAGATACGGGCGGCGCGATTGCCGGTGCTTTACGCGCGGATTTCTTTTTTGGGTCAGGAGACGGCGCAGGCGCGTTGGCAGGCGAAATGAAAAACGCGGGACAACTGTGGGTTTTGTTGCCTAAAGACGGGTTCGCCCAAAAGTGAGGCAGGAATCAGAAAGTTCGGCAAAAAGTAAAAACCTACTTTTTGCCGGAAGTAATTTCCAAAAAAGTACCGGCGAAGCCGGATACTTTTTTGCGTAGGGGCGAGGCTTGCCTCGCCCGAAAAGCGCAAACCCCCGTCAGGCTTCGCCTGCCACCCCCTTTTATAAAGGGGGCTGGATTCTGCGACTTCGTTTGCTAAAGCAAACTGCGCGCTTAAATGACGGAGCTCTGATTCCTGACCTCTTATCCCTGAAACGCAGAATCCACGTCGCTTTTCCTACAAAAAATCGTCGGGGTCCCCCCGCGATTTTTTGGAAATCCCTTCCGCCCAACCCGAACTGCCCAAAAGTAGGGGTTTACTTTTGGGCATAGGGTGTAGGGTTTTACTTTTGGGCGCCCTTGATAATTGCCGAGACCTCGCCCCTCCTTTATAATCTGCGCTTCAACCATTCTATTTCTAACCATGAAACTTCTTGCCATCATCGTGGCGCTGGGTCTTGAGCAATGGCGTGCCGCCGGCTGGCGTCGCGCTTTGGAAAACCTGTATGTCCGATTCCTGCGGCGGCTGGAAGTTCTTTTTTCGACGCGTCCGAATACGTGGCTGGCGACCATCGCCGCTTTGTCGCCCGTGATTCTCGTTTTCATCATCGACACCATCACCGGTCTTGCGTGGTGGGCGTATCCGGTCTGGTGCGTCTTGCTTTTGTACTTTTTGATGGGCTTTCGGCATTTCAGCCACGCCATCACCGAAATCAATGAAAACCTGCAGGCGGGCGACATTCCCGCCGCACGGCAATCGCTTTATCGCTGGCAGGGCGGCGATTGCGCCACATTGACCTCGGATCAGATCGCCAAACGCGCCATTGAAACCGGCTTGATTGCCGCTTACCGAAACGTGTTCGGCGTGTTTTTCTGGTTTTGCATTTTAGGGGGCGCGGGCGCGGCGTTTTATTGGATGCTGAATTTGATCAGCCGCGAATGGGCGCGCCCGATGTCCGGCGAAAACGTGTCCATGCCCTCGGCGTTACGCGCGGAAATGGGACGCGCCGCGCGTTGGCTTTTGTTTGTGTTGGATTTTTTACCGATTCGCTTCTTGGCGTTTACTTTTGCGATTGTCGGAGACTTTGAAAACACCATTTTGCAATGGCGCGCGCTTTCGGACGAATACGCCGTTTTTGACAACACCAGTAACGAAAACGTGTTGATGGCGGCAGCGGCAGGCGCGTTGCGCGTTTCGGGCTGGCATCCCAAACCGGTGGACACCGGTGACGATACCCAATCTACCCCAAACTCTGCCGATTCTCCCGCCGGCGATGACGCCGACGCCCATCCTGATTTCAAAGAAGACACCGATTCCGATCTTTTCACCGCTTCTTTGTTCACGGAAGAAGCCGCGCACGGCAACGTGCCGATCTCGCCTTCCGTGTTGCCGTGCGCCATCGGCATGGTGTGGCGCGCGCTTTTGTTCTGGCTGATTTTAGTCGGGCTTTTGACCATCGCGGGTTTCATCGGCGTCGGTCTTCTCTAAGCACACGAGGCGCCACGCGCCATGGATGATCTTTTTCCTGTTTCACCGATACACTCAAGCGAGCCTGTCAACGCGCCCTTGGCGGAACGTTTGCGTCCCAAAACATTAGCGGAGGTCATCGGTCAGCGTCACTTGATCGGCGAAGGCAAACCTCTTTCCATTTCGTTTAAGTTGGGCAAACCGCATTCGATGATTTTGTGGGGCCCGCCCGGCGTGGGCAAAACCACGCTGGCGCGCTTGATGGCGGATGCGTTTCATTCGGAATTTATTGCGATTTCCGCCGTGTTGTCGGGCATCAAAGAAATTCGGGACGCCGTGATTTTGGCGCAAAACGCGCAAAAAATCGGTCGCGGGACGGTGCTTTTTGTCGATGAGGTTCACCGCTTCAACAAGGCGCAACAGGATGCTTTTTTGCCGCACGTGGAAAGCGGGCTTTTCACCTTCGTCGGTGCGACCACCGAAAACCCGTCGTTTGAAGTTGTCGGCGCGCTGTTGTCGCGCTCGACGGTTTATGTATTGCATCCCTTAAGCGATGAGGAACAAAATCAACTCTTGACCCGCGCCTTGGCGATTGCCCTGCCGGATCGTCCCCTGCCGGATGCCATTCGCCAATTGTTAATCGGTTACGCAGACGGCGACGGGCGTCGTCTGGTCACGCTCACCGAACATTTGGC
Source organism: Burkholderiales bacterium (assembly GCA_031257235.1). GTDB lineage: Bacteria > Pseudomonadota > Gammaproteobacteria > Burkholderiales > Casimicrobiaceae > UBA931. The sequence continues at coordinate 16,271 of JAIRPA010000213.1, forward strand.
GGAAGCCATCATGGCGCAACCCGATCAAAGCGAGCCGGACTTGGCGTTTGTCGAATCGGCGCTGGCGCGGTCGTTGCGTCGGTTCGATAAAGGCGGCGAGGCGTTTTACGATCAAATTTCCGCACTTCATAAGTCGGTGCGCGGGTCTAACCCCGACGCCGCGCTTTATTGGTTTTGCCGAATGTTGGACGGCGGCGCAGACCCCTTGTATTTGGCGCGCCGAATTGTCCGCATGGCGTGGGAAGACATAGGGCTTGCCGATCCGAGAGCGGCAACACTGGTCAACGAAGCCGCGCAGACGTATGAGCGGTTGGGCTCGCCCGAAGGCGAGTTGGCGCTGGCGACTGCCGTGATTTATCTTGCCGTCGCACCCAAAAGCAATGCCTGCTACACCGCGTTTTCGGCGGCGCGAAAGTTTATTCGTGAGGACAAATCGCGCGAGGTGCCGATGCACCTGCGTAACGCGCCGACCAAGCTGATGAAATCCTTGGGATACAGCGACGGTTATCGCTACGCGCACGACGAACCGGACGCCTACGCCGCGGGCGAAACCTATCTGCCCGAAGGCATTAAAAACCCCGCTTGGTATCGTCCGACCCCTCGCGGGCTGGAAGCCAAAATCGCCGAAAAAATGGCGGACTTAAAACGCCGCGACCGAGACGCTCTTGCGGCACAGAAGAAGTAGTTTGGGACTCGCCCAAAAGTAAAAACCTACTTTTGGGCGGAAGTAATTTCCAAAAAAACGCGGGGGGACCCCGACGATTTTTTGCAGGAACGGCGGCAGACATACCGCGCTTCCGAATGTAACCTCAATCTCACACTTCGTCATTTAAGCGCGAGTTTGCGAAGCAAACGTAGTCGCAGAATCCACACCGCCTTTCCTACAAAAAAGCATCAGGGTTTCCCTGTGCTTTTTTGCTAACCCCAACCGCCCAAAAGTAGGTTTTTACTTTTGGGCGTTTCACAAAAAAGCATCAACCGACGTTGATCAATACTTCTCAAACATCGCCTGAATTTTTTGCGGGTCTTTGGTTTTGGTGAGTGCCAACTGAAGCAACACTTTAGCCTTCTGCGGATTGAGGGTGCCGGCGGCCACAAACCCGTATTTGGCGTCGTCGACTTCCGCGTCAAGGGTGGTCGATCCGGTCGGAACGCGCGATGAACGCACCACCGCCACGCCGGACTTCGCGGCTTTTTCAAGCGTCGCAAACACCGTTTCGTATAAATTGCCGTTGCCGACTCCCGCCGAGACGATGCCGTCAAACTTAGCGTCCACCAATGCCTGAACCGGAATCTCCGACGCGTTGGCGTAGTTGTAAATGATGCCCACACGCGGGAGCTTATCTAACTTGCTCACATCAAACTCGGATTGGGTGGTGTGCGCGCGTTCCGGGCTTCTTTGGTAACTCACTTTGCCGTTATGCACGTAACCCAATGCGCCGAAGTTCGGCGAGACAAAGGTTTGGACTTCGGTGGTGCTGGTTTTGGTCACGTCGCGCGCGTCTAAAACCACGTCGTTCATCGACACCATCACGCCGCGATTTTTCGATTGCGGCGCGGCGGCAACCACCACGGCGTTGAAGAGATTAAAAGGACCATCGGCGCTCATCGCGTTGCTGGGACGCATCGCGCCCACCAAGACAACCGGCTTACTGCTTTTGACGGTCAACTGTAAAAAGTACGCGGTTTCTTCCATCGTGTCGGTGCCGTGCGTGATGACGATTCCGTCCACATTCTTTTGCGCCAAAAGCTCGTTGACGCGCTTGGCAAGTTTGAGCCACACGCCGTCATTCATGTCTTGCGAACCGATTTTGACGACCTGCTCGCCGGAGACGTTGGCAATCTTTTTCATGTCCGGCACGGCGTCAATCAAAAGATCAACACCGACTTTCGCGGCTTGATATTGGGTTTCGGTGGCGGATGCGCTCACCCCCGCAATCGTCCCGCCGGTGGCCAAAATTTTGATGTTTGGCAGATTCGCGGCTAAAGCCAAAGAAGAAAGGGTCAACGACAAAAATGTTGCAACGATAAAAAGGGGGATTTTAAAAAATGCTTTCATACTGACTCCTAAAAAAACGCGCGATCCGATTGATCGCCCGCCGATTATCGCGCAATTTGAAACACGCTTTGTTCGGTTGGGTCAAAGTTTGATGGGGGGCGGCAATCAGGAATCAGAGGGGGGGCGGCAAAAAGTGATTCAGGAATCAGAGGGTTCGGCAAAAAGTAAAAATCTACTTTTTTGCCGGTTTGATATTTCCAAAAAATCACAGGGGAACCCTGATGATTTTTTGCAGGAACGGCGCACGCGGGCGAGGCAAGCCTCGCCCCTACGCAAAAAAGGATCAGGCTCTGCCTGTCCTTTTTTGCCGAACCTTCTGATCCCTGACCTCTGATTCCTGATACCGGAATCACTTTTTGCCGAATACGAATGCCTTTCCTTCCGCCAGCATTTCTTTGGCGTGGGCGCGCGTGGTTTTTGTGAGGGTGGCGCCGCCTAACATGCGCGCGAGCTCTTCAATGCGTTGATTTTCGTCCAGCGGCAACACTTGGGTGTTCACATGACGCGCGTCGCCTTTTTTGGTGACTTGATAATGCGCACGCGCACACGCCGCGACTTGCGGCAAATGCGTGACACACAACACCTGACGGCTTTCGCCCAAATCGCGCAGTTTTTGCCCAATCGCGTGACCGGTGGCGCCGCCCACGCCGGTGTCGATCTCGTCAAAAATCATCGTGGGCACGTTCGCGGTTTGGGCAAGCACGGTCAATAGCGCCAACGAGATTCTTGAAAGCTCTCCGCCGGAGGCCACTTCCGCCAGCGGGGCAATCGGTTGCGCGGGATGCGCCGCAAGGCAAAACTCGACGCGATCCACGCCGTGACTCTCGGCGCGATCTTCCGGCAAGGACGTCACCCGCGCCTCAAAGCGTCCGCCTTCCATCGAAAGCACACGCATGGATGCAGTGACCTCACGATTTAACTTGAGCGCGGCAGTTTTTCGGGCGCGAGAAAGGGTTTCGGCTTGGGCAAAGTACGCTTTGCCCGCGCGGGTCACCGCTTCTTGGAGGGCTTCAATGTCCGTGTCTTTGGATAAAGCATGAAGTGCGGCTTGGGTCTCCACGAAGAGGGCAGGCAGGGTTTCGGGCGGCACGCGGTATTTGCGCGCGGCGTCAAAAAACGCGGTCATGCGCGCGGTGATTTGTTCGAGGGTGTGAGGGTCGCGCTCAAACTTTCGCGCATAATCGCGCAACTCATGCGCGATGTCCGACAACTCAATGGCGGCCGCGTCAATACGGTCTCCTAACGCATGAAACAAAGGTTCGACATTCCCTTCATGTTGTAATTTTTGCGCCAGCTTGGATAAAAAAGGTTCAATGGCGTCATCGGCGTCTGAGAGGATTTGACACGCTTCTTCGGCGGCGGCAATCAAAGCGTCTGCGTGGCTTAACTGTTGATGCTTTGTGTTGAGCGCTTCCCATTCGCCTTCCTGCGGCGACAACGCCGATAATTCGTTCAAACGATCTTCGATGAACGCGCGTTCGGTGGCAAGACGCGCATGATTTTGAACCGAGGTTTCCAATAAATGTTTTGCATCTTTAAGAACGCGCCATGCCTCCCCGACTTCTTTGACAAGCTCGGTGGTTTTGGCAAAAGCGTCTAACCAATCGCGTTGCATGTTGGCGCGGGATAACGATTGATGTTCGTGTTGCCCGTGGAGTTCAATCAGTGTTTCACTCAAGGCGGATAACTGCGAAAGCGTTGCCGCGCGACCGTTGATCCACGAACGGCTTTTGTTTTGCGCGTCTTGGGTACGACGAATCACCAAGGCGGCAGGGTCATCGTCGTCCAAAAAATCATGGTCGGACAACCACGCATGCGTCACGCTTCGTTCGTCAACATGAAAGCCGGCGGATAAATCGGTTTTGTCGGCGCCTTCCCGCAATTGTCGTTTATCAAAACGATCGCCGAGCAAAAGCCCGATGGCGTCTAAAAGGATGGATTTGCCCGCGCCGGTTTCGCCGGTTAAAACCGTAAACCCTTCGCCAAACTCAATATCAAGTTTTTCGATAAGAACAAAATCGCGGATGGAAAGCCACAAAAGCATAGTGATTAAAAGTATTATTCTTGATCGTCGTCCAACGAAAACGGCGCGGCATCACGCGATGATCGTTCCGGCATTTTTGACCAATGAAGTTTTTCACGCAGTGCCGAAAAATAATCGTAATCTTTCGGGTGCAGTAAGTTTAAGGTGTGCGGCGACTTTAAGATGGTCACGCTCATGTCTTCCCGCATTTCGATGTGGGTTTGAGAGTCGGCGCAGAGGATGGCCGTTTTGGCGCCTTTGACGGCAATCGTCATGCGCGTTTGATCGGGCAAGATCACCGGACGGTGCGTCAACCCGTAAGGCGCGACCGGCACCAACACCACCGCGGATAAGGTCGGCGGCAAAATAGGCCCCCCCGCCGAAAGCGCGTAGGCGGTACTGCCGGTCGGCGTGGAGACAATCAAGCCGTCCGCGCGCAAGGTGTAAGCCAAAACATTGTCCAAAGAGACGGAAAAATCCAACACGGAATGGGTGGCGCCGCGGTTAATCGCAATATCGTTTAAGGCATGGAGCGTGACGGGCGCTTGATTCGGGCGGGACAAGGTTGCCATCAGCATGGTTCGCTTTTCTTCGGTGTAATAACCGTCCAACACGTCACCGATCACGGCCTCCATGTCGATGAGCGGGATGTCCGTCAAAAACCCGAACCGCCCCTGATTGACACCGATGATGGGCAGGGATGACGCCACGATTTTTCGCGCGGCAGACAAGAGGGTGCCGTCGCCGCCAATCACGATTAAAAGGTCAAGAGAGGGCAGCGCGTCTGCGGTCACGGTAGGGTAGAGGTGGGCGATGCCCGTCATGGCGGCGGTTTCGCTTTCAATCAAGACTTTGTGCTTTCGATGCGCCAAAAAAGCGGCGAGCGCCGTGATCGGCGCCGCTAAATTGGGGCTTGCTTTGCGACCCATGATCGCTACACGTTCAAAAAGTTTGGGTTTTTTCGGCATAGGTTTTTTTCTGACACCAAAGGGGGATTATTTCACAGATCAAGACCCCGGGGTTCGGCAAAAAGTAAACCCCTACTTTTTGCCGGTAAGAATTTCCAAAAAATCGCGGGGGGACCCCGACGATTTTTTGTATAAACGGCGGAAAAACCGGATTGCGGGTCGGAGCCCGCAATGACGCAGCCAAAGGCTGCGTGGATTCTGCGACTTCGCTACGCGCAGAATGACGCCACTCTGATCCCTGATCCCTGAAACGCAGAATCCAAGCCGACGTTCCTACCAAAAAGTATCCGGCTTCGCCGGTGCTTTTTGGGAAATCACAAACCCGCAAAAAATTACCAATTTTTGGCGTTTTTACGAACACGTCGCCACACAATAGAATCTTTCGTTTACGATTGCGCCTTAAATCATAAAAACCCGCGCCCAAAGCGCGAACGACACTCATGCTTACCTTTCAAAAACTTATTTTGACCTTGCAAAATTATTGGGCGGAACGCGGTTGCGCCCTTTTACAGCCCTACGATATGGAAGTCGGCGCCGGCACTTCCCACACGGCGACCTTTTTACGCGCGCTGGGTCCCGAGCCGTGGCGCGCGGCGTATGTTCAGCCGTCGCGTCGTCCCAAAGACGGACGATACGGAGAAAACCCCAATCGGTTACAACATTATTATCAATTCCAAGTGGTGTTAAAGCCCGCGCCCGCCGATATTTTGGAGCTTTATTTGGGGTCGTTGAAAGCCTTAGGCTTTGATTTGCAAAAAAACGACGTTCGCTTCGTGGAAGACGATTGGGAAAACCCCACCTTAGGCGCGTGGGGATTGGGTTGGGAAGTCTGGTTAAACGGCATGGAAGTCACACAATTTACGTATTTCCAACAAGTCGGCGGGATGGATTGCAATCCGATCACCGGAGAGATTACGTATGGGTTGGAACGTTTGGCGATGTATCTGCAAGGCAAAGAAAACGTCTTTGATTTGGTTTGGACGATGAGTGAAGAAAACGGCAAGCCGCGAACCCTGACTTACCGCGATGTCTATCATCAAAACGAGGTTGAACAATCGCGTTATAACTTTGAAGTCTCCGATGTTCAAAAATTGTTGACGATGTTTTCGTTTTTTGAGACGGATGCGAAACGTTTGCTGGAAGCGCAATTGCCCTTGCCGGGTTATGAGATGATTTTAAAAGCCGCGCACACGTTTAATCTTTTAGACGCGCACGGCGCGATCTCGGTGACGGAACGTGCCCAATACATTGCGCGGATTCGCGCGTTGAGCAAAATGGTGGCACAAACCTATGTGGCGTCGCGCGAGGCGTTGAATTATCCGATGTTGCCCGATGAATATCGTCGCGCCGCTTAAATAGGGTCACGAATACTTATATGAATCATGTCAGAGACTAAAATGTCAGATACGCTTTTACTGGAATTACTCACCGAAGAATTGCCGCCCAAAGCCTTGAAGCGCTTGGGCGTGGCGTTTGCCGATTTGTTTTGTGAGTCTTTAAACGCGCAAGGTTTTCTTACCGCACAAAGTCAACATCAAGGGTTTGCCACGCCGCGTCGTTTGGCGGTTTCGGTCAGCCGTGTGTTGCCTTCCACCGAAGATAAAAAAGAGCGCGTCAAAATTTTACCGGTGTCGATTGCTTTTGATGCCGACGGCGCGCCGACAACTCCTTTGAAAAGAAAGCTCGTGTCTTTGGGGCTTCCCGAAACCGTCATTCCCAACTTAATCAAAGAAAGCGACGGCAAGGCAGAAACGCTTTACTATGATCGGATGCAAGCCGGCATTCCCTTATCCGTCGGCGCGCAGGTGGCGTTGGATAAAGCGATTGCCGCGTTGCCGATTCCCAAAGTGATGCGCTACGCCCCTAAAAACGGTTATTACAATGATGTGAGTTTTGTGCGTCCCGCGCATCGTTTAACGGCTTTATATGGGAAAGAGCTATTGCCGCTTCGCGCTTTGGGGTTGGAAGCGGATCGGGTGAGTGAAGGGCATCGTTTTTTATCACGGTCTTTGACGATCGTTTTCAATCACGCGGAAGAATACGAAAAACGGTTACGCGACGAAGGGTGTGTGATGGCATCCTTTGATCAACGTCGTCAAGCCATCGTGCAAGCCTTGAACGAAGCGGCGGGCGAAGATAAAGTGATTGCGCCGGACGCGCTTTTGGATGAAGTGACGGCATTGGTCGAGTCTCCGACGATTTATCGCGGCGCGTTTGATGCCGCGTTTTTGGAAGTCCCGCAAGAATGTTTGATATTGACCATGCAGCAAAATCAAAAGTATTTTGCGTTGACGAACCGTGAAGGGAAATTGGTGGAGCGGTTTTTGTTGGTCTCCAACATCAAAACCGACACGCCGCAAACCATCATCGGCGGGAATGAACGGGTTTTGCGCGCACGGTTATCGGACGCGCGTTTCTTTTATCAACAAGACGCCAAAACCAAACTGGTGGATCGTGTCCATCAATTAAATTCAATCATCTACTTTAAGGGCTTGGGGTCACAAAAAGATCGTGTGGACAGAATGGCGCGAATTGCCGCTTCCTTGGCCAATGCCCTTCACGCAAACGCTCAAATTGCCGCGCGCATCGCCCTTTTGGCAAAAGCCGATTTAACCACTGACATGGTCGGCGAGTTTCCCGAATTGCAGGGCATCATGGGGCGGTATTACGCCCATCTTGACGGCGAACCCAACGCTGTCTCACAAGGCATTGAAGAACATTATTTGCCGCGTTTTTCGGGAGACAAATTACCGACATCAAGGGAGAGTTTAGCCACGGCATTAGCCGACAAACTCGAAACGATGGTGGGGATGTTTGCGCTGGGTCAGGTGCCGACCGGTGACAAAGACCCCTTTGGATTGCGTCGCGCCGCCATCGGCATTTTAAGAATGCTGATCGAACATGCGTTGCCCTTGCCCTTGTCGGTTGCCCTAAAAACCGCGCAAAGCGAGTTGGCTTCGTTGAACCTGACCGTCACGGACAAAAAAGGCGTGTCGAAGCCGGTGGATTGGAAGGCAACGGAATCATCGTTAAAACATTTCTTTTACGATCGTTTGCGCGGATTACTCAAAGACGAAGGCGCGACCCCTGCCATGATCGACGCGCTGACGGAAAACGCGCCCGATGATATCAGCTCCATTCCCGCAAGGCTTGCCGCGTTGCGGGCGTTTGTGGCGTTGCCCGAAGCCGGCGCTTTGGCGGCTGCCAATAAGCGTATTGTCAATATATTAAAGAAAGCCGAAGAAGGCAAAGACGATGTCACTCTGATGTCCGCGCCTAAGCCTGAGCTTTTTTCGGATGATGCCGAACGCGCGCTGGATGCTTTATTTAGAGAGAAAATCACGCCGGAAGTCCATCGTGCCATGGACACCCAAGACTACACGCGCGCGCTCACCGTATTGGCTTCGGCAAAAGAAGCCATTGATACTTTCTTTGATCAGGTGATGGTGATGGATGAAAACCAAGACATTCGCGCCAATCGTTTGGCGTTGTTAAGATCGTTGAGCGTCACCATGAATCAGGTGGCGGAAATCTCTGCGTTGTCGCTTTGACATGAGTGAGGATTAGATTGATAGATAGATTGATGAAATCATGATGATTGAAATGAACCCGGAGATCATCTCTTCCGCCGCGGCGCGTCCCAAAATCATTATTTTGGATCGGGACGGCGTGATTAACTATGATAGCGATACCTTCATTAAAACGCCTGATGAATGGAAGCCGATTCCGGGCAGTCTTGAGGCGATCGCGCAATTGAACGCCGCCGGTTATCACGTGGTGGTGGCCAGCAATCAGTCCGGGATAGAGCGGGGGCTGTTTGATACACAAACCTTGTTGGCGATCCACGCAAAGATGCACCAGGCGTTGAATCAATTTGGCGGAAAGATCGACGCTATCTTTTATTGTCCGCACACCGATCGCGCCGAATGTGATTGTCGCAAGCCCAAGCCCGGCATGTTGCGTGAGATCGAGTCGCGCTTTCACATCACGCTGGATAACGTGCCGTGTGTGGGGGATTCTCTAAGAGACTTACAAGCGGCAAGCGTGGTCAACGCCTTGCCGGTGTTGGTGCGCACCGGCAAAGGAGAGCAAACGGCGCAATCGGAGCATCTGCCGCCGCACACGCAAATTTTTGCCAACTTAGCCGGGGTTGCCGCGTTCTTTTTGGGTCGTACCGGTTGATATGTCTGCGTTGCGTTCATTTTTCGGGTCGATCCTTTTTGCGATTTTTCAGGCATTCGTGACGGTGATTTTTGTTTTTACCGCACTCTTGTTTTTCTGGGCAGACCCGATCAAACGTTATCCTTATTTACTTGCCTGGCCCCATTTGAATCTTTGGGGCGCGCGCGTGTTTTGTGGGATTCGTCATCGGGTGATCGGCAAAGAAAACATCCCGAATGCCGCCACGCCGCACATTGTATTGTCTAAGCACAGCTCAACGTGGGATGTATGTTCATTGCCGATTGTGATGCCGCGTCCTTTATGTTTTGTCGCCAAACGGGAATTATTATGGATACCCGTGTTTGGGTGGGGGTTCAAGCTCATCAAGCCGATCACCATCAACCGAAAAGCGGGTAGGGAAGCCTTACAACAAATGCGTCTCCAAGGCAGGCAACGTTTGAGTGAAGGCTTTTGGATTATTATTTTTCCCGAAGGCACGCGCGTGTTGCCGAATCAAAAAGTTCCTTATAAAACCGGCGGCGCGCATTTGGCGTGTGATTTAAACGTGCCGATTATCCCCGTGGCGCACAACGCGGGTTATTTTTGGCCTCGCGGTTTTTTAGGGAAACGCGCAGGGGAGATTACCCTTTCCATCGGTGCGCCGATTGATCCTGCCGGACGAGACGCCAAAACGGTCACGCGCGAGGTGGAAGCGTGGATCGAAGCCGAAACCGCGCGGTTGGTCGCCGGCAAAAATTAAACGTTCACGTTCCGGCGTTCTTTGTCGTCGTTTTTACTTTTCACCGATCACGATCCATGAAAGCATGAAATGCAGCAATTATTTCCAAAACTTGTATTAGCCTCGCACAATCCGGGCAAATGCCGCGAGTTCACGCAATTGTTGTCCCCGCTGGGGATCATGGTGATCTCGCAAGGGAGCTTGAATATCTCGGAAGCCGAAGAGCCCCACGCGACCTTTGTGGAAAACGCCTTGGCAAAGGCGCGTCACGCCAGTCGACATTCCGGCTTGCCCGCACTCTCCGATGATTCGGGACTTTGCGTATCCGCCTTGGGCGACCAACCCGGCGTAATGAGCGCGCGTTATGCGGGGGAGCCCAGATCAGATGAACGCAACAATCAATTACTGATCCGATCCTTACAACCGCACGTTAATCGTCGCGCGCGCTATTTTTGCGCTTTGGTATTAACACGCCACGCCGATGATCCGATGCCGATCATCGCGTGTGGATCATGGGCGGGAACGATCATCGACACGCCGCGCGGTCACAATGGCTTTGGCTATGATCCGTATTTTCTGACCGATACCGGCAAGACGGCGGCAGAATTAAGTGCAGAAGAAAAAAACGCCTTGTCCCACCGCGGTCAGGCGTTGGTGTCCCTTTTCACCCAATTGAGCATGTGGCAAAAATAGCCAATGGTGATGGTCAAAGTCACGAGTCCATTTTTTTGACGACGCCCAATCTTATTTCTCATGCCCAACCTGCCTTTATCTTTATACATTCATCTTCCCTGGTGCGCGAAGAAGTGTCCATATTGTGATTTCAATTCTTATTCGTTAAATCATCAAACCCTCCCGGATAAAGACTATCTTGACGCACTGTTTTTTGATTTAGACCGGTCGGCAGAAGGGGAGCGGCGACCGTTGATGAGTATTTTTATCGGAGGGGGCACCCCCAATTTATTTTCACCTCAGGCCATCGGCAACCTCCTTTTAAAGGTGGCGCGGACATTTAATCTTGCCGATCATTGTGAAATTACCATGGAGGCCAATCCGGGCGCGTCATCGCATCATTTATGGAAGGAATATCAATCGGCAGGGGTGAATCGTTTATCGTTGGGGGTACAAAGTTTTGACGATGCCTTTTTACGCGCGCTTCAACGCATTCATCACCGGCAAGAGGCGATGGAGTCCGCAAGCGCGGCTGCCCGCGTTTTTGATCGTGTGAATTTGGATTTAATGTTTGGATTGCCGAATCAAACATTATCGGATGTCAGTTTAATGTTGGATCAAGTATTATCGCTTCCAATATCGCATTTATCCATGTATCAATTGACCTTAGAGCCCCAAACTTCTTTTTATGCTCATCCGCCCAAGTTTTTGCCCGATGATGATGATCTTGCGCGGATGTATGAAATGATCGAGGATCGTTTGACGGGCGAAGGGTTTCATCATTATGAAGTGTCGGCATTCGCACGCGCGGGGGAAGCGTGTCGGCACAACATGAACTATTGGCAGTTTGGCGATTATTTAGGGATTGGCGCGGGCGCGCACGGGAAAATCACGCGCGATCGTATCATCACGCGCGAGGCGCGGATCAAAAACCCGCAACGTTATATTCATGCCGCGCGCGCTCGAACCTCACTGATTGAAGAAACGCGCGTGGTGACGGACGACGCTTTAGGGTTTGAGTTTATGTTAAACGCGCTGCGTTTGACCCACGGGGTGCCGCGTTCATTGTTTTACGAGCGCACCTTACGTGATCCGATGATTTTCAATGAGGCACTCAATCAGGCGATTGCCCGCGGGTTGATTTCAAATGATCCCGATCGTTTTGTGGCCACTCATCAAGGGTTCCAATTTTTAAACGAGACCTTACAAGTATTTTTAGCAACTAATTAGCGACAGGCATTCATGCCTGTCGCTGTGAACGAACTTGGAAGGGGTTTGCACCCCTCCCAAGTAGCTACGGTCGAAACCCCGGACTTCCAGGCCGGGGTTCCGGCCT
>JAIRPA010000017.1 GCA_031257235.1 Burkholderiales bacterium
CGCCTGTGTCGAATGCGGATGCGAGGAAAACGCCGATGTTGTCGGCGCAATCAACATTCTGGCGCGGGGACACCGCGTTGCAGCCTGTGGAGAGTTGGCGCAGTCAGGTCACTCTGTGAAGCAGGAACCCACCGAAGCGACTCATCCCGGTGTAAATCCAGGGGTGAGCACCGTAGGAATCCCCCGCCTTTAGGCGGGGGAGGATGTCAACATTTATCCGTGGTCTCAAGGTAAAAGACACCAATAATATTTCCTCTGTGGTTACCTAAATTTGCAATGGTTTGCATCGTGTCGCTTTGTTTCAGCCTAGACGCGCCGTAGGTAACATTTTTTTTAAGATTCCTATTGATGGGTACCTCATGACGAAGAAAATTAGAGCCGGACTTTGGGGATTTGGGCGCGCGGGAAAAGCGGTTGCCGGTGAATTGCTTGCACATCAAGATTTTGATTTGCAATGGGTGATCAAAAAACATCCCCCAAGAACCATACGGTATGCGAGCCAAGCATTTCATCGGGAGGAAGACAAGGCGCCTGTCTATTGTGAAAAAGATTTATCCTCCGACTTTTATAAAAATTTCCCTGTGGATATTATTATTGATTTTTCGGATGCCGGCAGCTATAAGCGTTACGCAGAAGCGGTGCAATCGGGGATAAAAATCATTTCGGCGATCTCAAACTTAAGTGAGCCCGCGCTCGCCACGTTAAAATTGCACGCCCAACATACCGCGATTCTTTACTCTCCAAACATTACGGTCGGCATCAATTTTCTGATGATCGCCTCCTCTCTATTTCAAAAAATTGTGCCCCACGCCGATATAGAAATCGTTGAAGAGCATTTCAGAGAAAAAGAGGATACCTCCGGGACAGCCCTTAAAATTGCAAAATCTCTGGGATTAGATAATCATAAGCATGTCAATTCTATTCGAGTGGGCGGAATCGTCGGTAAACATGAAGTGATTTTTGGGTTAAAAAACCAAACCATACGTTTAGTGCACGAAAGCATCAACAAAGCCGCTTTTGGACAAGGCGCGATTTTTGCGGCAAAGTGGCTCATTGATCAGCCTGCCGGCTTTTATACTATGGAAGAAATCCTCATGGAGCGCATGCGTCAACAATTATCACTGATGGAAACTCATGTAGCCACCTGATCATGTCGTTAATCGCGTTTCCCTCATTGCGTTTTTTATCGCCCCATCTCCATGATAGGGCGAATGACTCTTTTGACTTGATATGAAATTAAATCTCAAAATACTTGTTTTGATCTTTGCGGTGATTCCGGGCGTGCTTTTTGTCGCGGTCAGTTTATTGTTGGTGTTGTTTGCCCCTCGTTTTTTTTATTACCCCGAAAGAGGAGCAAGCCACGTCACCCCGGCAAGTTTGGGGCTTCATTATGAAGATATTTATTTTCAGAGCCAAGACGGCACGAAACTCAACGGTTGGTTAATCTTTTCGACAACACCGGCAAAAGCGACCGTCGTTTTGGTACACGGCAACGCCGGAAAACTTGAAAATCATTTGGCAACGGTGGCTTGGTTGCCCCAACAGGGTTACAACGTTTTTATGTTTGATTATCGCGGGTTTGGGCTTTCCGATGATGTCCCACCTGCCCCCAAGCCCTTGATGGAAGATACCCGCGCCGCCATTGCCACTGTGAAAAACCGGCAAGATTTACCTGCCGATCAACTCTTGGTTTTAGGGCAGAGTTTGGGCGGCAACAATGCCATTGCCGCCGTTGGCTTGGGCGACAAAAAGGGAATCAAAGGCATGGTGATCGACAGCACGTTTTACGCCTACAGCAAAATTGCCGGAGACAAATTTTTATTCGCGCGATATTTGGTGAGCGACACCTATTCGGCAAGCCGGCTCGTCAACCGTATCGCGCCTATTCCCATGTTGTTCATTCATGGAACGGAAGATACCGTGATTACCGACGATCACACAAAAGCCCTTTATGAAGCCTCAACCTCTCCGAAAAAAATCATCATCGCCACCGGCGAGAAACACGTCACCGCGTTATTAAATCCGGTTTATCAAAAAGAAGTTTTACGTTTTTTTGACGATTGTTTGAAAGAATAATCAAGCGTCCGCTCAAAATTCTTCCCTTTTGAGATGTTTTATTGCCGCCGGTAAGGCTATAATCGCGGCTTGTTATCACACTCGAACACACCCCTTCGATTCAACACTTTTTAAAGAAAGAACGGTAAACCTCATGTCGCAGTCGCACCACATCCCGATGGCGTCTAACTTAGTTGCGCGTGTGCTGATCGCGCTGGTTTTGTTGATTGGTATTTATTTCTTTCACCAATTCTTAGTGCCGGTCTTGGGCGCATTGATTATTGTCTTTGCGTCGTGGCGGCTCTACGAAAAACTCTTGATCCGTTGTCGGGGAAAAACATGGCTTGCCGCCACCTTATCAACTTTACTGGTGGTCTTGGTGATTATTCTTCCGTTGATCGCACTGATCTCGTCTGCCTTACAAGAATTGCGGGAAGGGTTAAATTGGCTTTATGCCTCCAATCAGGTGGGCGTTCCCGCGCCGCTTTGGGTGGAACGTCTGCCTTTGGTCGGCAGTGAGTTAGCCCCTTTATGGAACGAATATTTAAATCATCCGCAAGCCATCAGCGAACTCTCGCAACTGGTGGGCTTAGGGCAGCTTGCCAATATTTCGCGCGTCATCTTATCGTTTGGTCGACAAATCTTTGCGGCGGCGTTAGGCGTGGTCTTTATGGTCATCACCCTTTTCTTTTTGTATAAAGACGGTTTTTCTTTGGTGCAACAAATCGATAAAGTCGGTGAGCGCGTGATGCCGGAACGCTGGTATCGTTTTTCGCGCGTCGCGCCGACGATGGTCAGCGCGACCATCACCGGCATGACCTCCATTGCCATCGGCGAGGGCATCGTGCTGGGTTGCGCTTACGCCATCGCGGGTGCGCCCTCACCGGTCACGCTGGGCGTCATCACCGGCTTTATGGCATTGATTCCGGGGGGCGCGCCCTTATCCATGTCGATTGTCTCGTTGTATTTAGTCGGTAGCGGTCACTCCACCGCCGGCTTGCTTCTTTTCTTGTGGGGATGTCTTGAGCTTTTTGTGGTCGATAAAACCATCCGTCCGAGATTGGTCGGCGGTCCCGCCAAATTGCCTTTTTTGCCCACGCTTTTTGGTTTGGTCGGCGGCGTTGAAACCATGGGGCTGGTGGGGCTCTTCATTGGACCCGTCATCATGGCGTTCTTGGTGACCTTGTGGCGCGAGTGGGTCAGTTACTCCGAAGAAACAACTTTATCGACGCCGTAGGGGCGGCGGCGGACGCGCAATGCGCGTCGTAGGGAACGCCGAGGGCGGCGTCCCGAAAAACGCAAACCCCCGGCTACTTCGTAGCCACCCCCTTTCATAAAGGGGGCTTTTTTATTCGGCAAAAAGTATTACTTCTTGCCGGTTAAAGTCAG
>JAIRPA010000179.1 GCA_031257235.1 Burkholderiales bacterium
TTCTACAAAAAAACATCCGGCTTTGCCGGTGTTTTTTTGGAAATACACACCGCCCAAAAGTAGGGGTTTACTTTTGGGCGTACTTTTTATATCACCCAACTCAACACCAACACGGCAATGCCGGAGAGCGCCGCAAACACCAAGCTGATTTTTAAAGTGGCGTTCATCACATCGCCTTCACGCCCTAATAGCCCCACCGCCGCGCACGCAACCGCAATGGATTGCGGCGAGATCATTTTTCCTGCCGCGCCGCCTAAACTGTTGGCCGCGACCAGTAAAGAATCCGAGACACCGATTTGCCCGGCAACTGCCGCCTGCAAGGGCGCGAAAAGCGCGTTGGAGGAAGTGTCTGACCCGGTTAAAAGAACACCAAACGCGCCCAAGCCCGGCGCCAACAACGGATAAAGCGCGCCGATTTTTGAAAAAAGCAAGGCAACGGTCGAAGACATCCCCGAATAATTCGCCACCGTCGCAAACGCAAGAATCAACCCGATACTAAAAATCATCGGGATTAAATCCCGACACGTTTGCCCAAACAGGCGCGCCGTGTCTTTAACCTTGACTTTTAAAAGCATCGCGGCAATCCATGCCGAAAGAAAAATACCCGACCCTAAAGCGTTGATCGTGTCGAATTTAAAAACCGCGTCACGCGCGGTGTCTGTCAACACAATCGGCGCGGTTTGAACCACCGTTTGATGAAGAAACGGCATGTCAATCGACCACGAAGCCGCCGAGAAAAAAGCGTGATTTGTAAACCATGATTGAAAAGCGCGACTACTCCATAAGATAATCACTGCCGTCAATAAGACATAAGGAAACCACGCGCGCGCCACCGACAATAAAGTGATGGGCGGCGTATCAATTTTGGCGGGAAAAATCGGCGCATGATCCGCAAACGCCACAATATTTTTGGGTTGCCAAAATCTTAAAAAGACGGTGAGCGCGAACATGGAGAAAAGTCCTGACGTGATTGCCGGCAATTGAATGCCGACGAATAACGCCGTGGCTGACATCGCGCCGGCAAAAGCCACGCCTGCCACCACCATCGCGGGGAAAACCTCGCGCGCGCCTTTGACTCCCGACAACAAAACCACCATACACACCAACGCCACCAACGATAATATCGGCAACGCGCCACCGGCAATCATGGAGAGTTTGTCGATGTTGACATGGCTGACTTGCGCGGCCACCGCAAGCGATGTGCCCATGGCACCAAAAGCCACCGGCGCCGTGTTGCCGATCAAACACAATCGCGCGGCAGACAAAGGCGCAAACCCCAAGCCCACCAACAGTGCCGCGGAAATCGCCACCGGTGTGCCGTAGCCTGCAACGCCTTCCAAAAACGCGGAAAAAGCAAACCCGATTAAAATCAATTGAAGGCGCGCGTCCGGCGTGATCGACGTAATCGAGGCGCGCATGGTGTTAAACGCGCCGCTTTTCACGGTTAATCGGTAGAGAAAAACAACATTTAATATAATCCACCCGATGGGTAAAAACCCGTAGAAAAAACCGTACAGCGCGGCGGACAACGCCGTTAAAACGGGCATACCGAAGGGGATAACGGCTAAAAGAATCGACAATACCAATACGAGTGACGCGGCGACAATCATCTTGACGCGAAAAACCGCGACGGAAAAAATAAATACGAGGATCGGCAAAAGCGCGACCAACGCCGATGCCGGCAAAAAATGAAAAGGATCGTATTGTTGTACCCAAACCATGAACTTACCCGCGATGATCCCTAAAGAGGGTTGAGGCTATTGATGATCTTTGGGGACATCGCGCAACAAATGTTTTTTGCGCCATTTGACCACCGCCCAAATGCCGGCCAACACCACCGGAATCGTCACCGCAATGGCAACATCCGTGTCCAGCGGAACGCCTGTTTTGTATAAGGCTTTATAACCGTAGCCGATTAGATTTACGATGTAATACCCCAACACAAAAACCGACAACCCTTCGACCATCTCTTGCAGGCGAAACTGCAACTGTACGCGACGATTCATCGACGCCAATAAATCCCGATTTTGACGTGCCAGCTCCAAATCGACTTGCGTGCGCAACAAATTGGCGGCGCGCGCGACCCGTTGGGATAAGCGTTCCTGACGGCTGTACGCGGCTTCAATGGTGCGCAGCGCCGGATCAAAGCGACGTTGTAAAAACTCGTGAACCATCGGCAAGCCTTCGATGCGCGCTTCGCGTAACTCGTTCACACAGCGCGTCACCAGCGCGTGATAAGCGTGCCCCGCCGAAAAACGATACGCAAATGAGGCGACGGTTTTTTCCGCCAAGCTCGCCAGCTCCATGAGCTCGTTTAATATGATTTGTTCGTGTTCGGGGTTGCTTTCGTGGGAGAGTTGATCCATCAAGTCGCCCAATTGCAACTCCATTCGCCCCAACTTTTCGGTTAATTCCCGCATCTGCGGAAAACCTAATATGGCCATCGCGCGATAGGTTTCAATATCTAATAAGCGTCGCACCAAACGCCCGGCTTGATGCCCCGTCATGTGATTGTCGCGCACCAATATTTTGGAAAACCCTTGAGGGCTTGCCAAGAAATTAGAAAACACACTTGCGTGACCATCCAAAGCGTTCGCGCCGATGAGATAAGGCGTTTGAAATAAGTCGATGAGTTCATGGTGCGCGCGTTCCCGCGCGGTTTTGGGCTCTAACGCCAAGCGCGTCGCCACCAATAGTTTGCCCGGAATGGCGGCAAGCCAATCACGGGGCACCCGCGACTCAAACACGTCTTCAAACGGATCGCAAAAAACGTCGTTATAAAAAAAGGTATAAGACGCAAATTCTAAATGTTGCTCCCATTTGATCAAAAGTTTATCGTCAGACGCGGGATGAAGCGCGAACGACGCTTGCTTGGCGGAGGGTAACGCATGCCCGAAGTGTTCGCACAGTTCGACAAAATGCGCGCGTGTCCTTTCGCGCTCTTCCGGCGTGATGACCATCACCAAGTGCATCACGCGCAACGGAGCTTGAACCAGATCGGGCGGGCGCGCGTGAAATTCGCGGTCAATGGCTTCGCGCAAAGGATAAACATCCAAGCCAAACAATGGCGCCATCGGTAAATCAACAGGTGGGGTTTCAATCATGGTTTTTCATCAAAAGGGTATCGTAAAAAATAGGGGAGAAAACGATTGTGCTGCCTTCTTTCCCGCGCTTTGGGGCATTGGCGGCATCCCTTCACAAAGGGTTTAGGTTAAGGCGTTTCGCTCAATACCCCTACCACACAAAAACTTTTGAGATAGTAACGGATTTTGAGCGTTCTATCCAGCCGAGATGTCGGAACATACCTTGGGGGAAGCCGGGCATCGCGCCTTAAACGCACGGCAACAAAAATGCCTGACCGGCTT
>JAIRPA010000182.1 GCA_031257235.1 Burkholderiales bacterium
CGCTTTTGCCGATTTACGTCGGTGCGGGCTTGTTTCTTTATCCTTCGCCGCTTCATTATCGCGTGATCCCGGAGTTGGCTTACGATCGCGGGTGTACGGCGTTATTCGGCACCAGTACCTTTTTGGCAAGCTACGCAAAACACGCCCATCCTTATGATTTTTATCGCCTTCGCTACGCGGTGGCAGGCGCGGAGCGTTTATCCTCGGTCGTCCGCGATACGTGGTTCGAAAAGTTTGGCATCCGCATTCTTGAAGGTTATGGCGCCACAGAAACCGCGCCGGTGCTGGCGGTCAATACACCGATGGCGTTTAAAAGCGGAACGGTGGGGCAATTTCTTCCCGGCGTTTCTTATCGGTTGGAACCCGTGCCGGGCATCAACTCCGGGGGCTTATTGCACGTCAAGGGCGCGAACGTGATGAGCGGATACTATAAAATTGATCGGCCGGGGGAACTGCAAAAAACAGCCTCTTGCTTCGGAGAAGGCTGGTATGAAACCGGAGATATTGTTGAAGTCGATCACGACGGGTTTGTCAAAATATTAGGCAGGCTCAAACGATTTGCCAAAATTGCGGGCGAAATGATCAGCTTGGAAAGCGCGGAAAAAATAGCCAGAGAAGCCTCTCCTGCGGCATCCCACGCCGTGATCTCCAAAATGGATGAGGCTAAAGGCGAAACCCTTATTTTATTTACGACCGATCCCACATTAACACGCGAACAATTAAGAGCCGCGGTCAAATCTTTGGGCTTGCCTGAAATGGCCACCCCCAAAATCATCGTTCCCATTTCCGCTTTGCCGTTGTTGGGTTCGGGCAAAACGGATTATGTCTCGTTGCAATTACGCGCGGAAACCTTATGAGCCTTTCCCTGTTTAAAACCCGACGATTCGCGCCGCTGTTTGTCACGCAGTTTTTAGGTGCGTTTAACGATAACCTTTTTAAAAACGCTTTGGTGGTCTTGTTGACCTTTCGCGCGGCATCGTGGACAACCGTCAAACCGGAGCTTTTAACCAATATTGCGGCAGGACTGTTCATTCTGCCGTTTTTTTTGTTTTCCGCGCTTGCCGGTCAGATTGCCGATAAATTTGATAAATCCCGCGTCGCGCGCGCCGTTAAAGTATTAGAGATTTTCATCCTCGTGATCGCGGCCATCGGTTTTTGGGCAAAAAGTTTATGGATACTATTATTAGCTCTTTTTCTATTGGGCGCGCAGTCGGCTTTGTTTGGACCCGTCAAATACTCCATTTTGCCCACGCATTTAAAACCCCATGAATTATTGGGGGGCAACGCGCTGATTGAATCGGGGACGTTTGTTGCGATTTTATTGGGAACGCT
Organism: Burkholderiales bacterium; assembly: GCA_031257235.1. Classification (GTDB taxonomy): domain Bacteria; phylum Pseudomonadota; class Gammaproteobacteria; order Burkholderiales; family Casimicrobiaceae; genus UBA931. Next base: position 1,333 of record JAIRPA010000182.1, read on the forward strand.
TTTAGGCGGCATCATTGCCGCTCTTCAACACGGTGAGGTTTGGATTTCTTTGGTTGGGTTTACCGTTGCCGTGTTGGGCTATTGGGCAAGTCGCGCGATTCCCATGGCGCCCTCGGTCGAGCCTCAACTACAATTGCGTTTTAATTTATGGAGCGAGACTTGGCGCATCGTTAGACTGACGCGCGAGACACGCGCGGTCTTTTGGGCAATCATCGGCATTTCATGGTTTTGGGGGTATGGAGTTATCTTTCTTGCGCAGTTTCCTGTCTACGCTAAAAATGTTCTCTATGGAACAGAGAGTGCCGTCACGCTTTTATTGGCGGTTTTTTCTGTCGGGATTGGGGTGGGGTCGCTTTTATGCGGGAAACTCTCCCGAGGAAAACTGGAAATCGGGTGGGTTCCGTTGGCCGCATTGGGGATGACACTCTTTGCCTTAGACTTTGCGTTGGCGTCTCCTCACACCGTCAACACGGGGGCGCAAGAGACTTTGTTTGAGTTACTCGCCCATGGTCAGACGTGGCGATTGATGGCGGATTTGTTTTTACTTTCGGTGTGTGGCGGTGTTTATTGTGTCCCGCTTTATACATTGATGCAGGAGCAAAGTTTGGAGTGCCACCGCGCGCGCATCGTTGCCGCCAATAATATATTGAACGCGTTATCCATGGCGATTTCTGCCGGGCTTGCCGCCCTACTATTGTTGTTGCACGTTACTCTTCCTGCTTTGTTGGCGATTGCGGCAATCATCAATGCCGGCATGAATATCCTTATTTTTATTTTTTCTCCCGAATACTTTGATCGCGCAAAAAATATTTTATTGAGGAAAAAAACATAAAAAAACGCCAAACCGTGTTCGATACGGCTTGGCGTTTTAAAAGGCATTCCACCAACGTCTGCCAAGTTCAATAACGTTTACTTTTATTGCGTTTTACTGCGTAATTTCTTGACGAGCTCGTTGCAATCTTTCTCCGAGCCATAAGCGATCGTTAATAACATTGCAATGGGTTTGGGAACGCGACGAGATTCGCCTTCGTAGCGACTGCCGCCCGATTGAGTGATGCCCAGCGGTGTCCAAAACGCGGCTTGGTTCAAGCCACTCTCAATGCGCATCTTCCGTAAAACGCTGCTTTCTTTGGGTTGACTCATTTTTTCTCCATTAGTGTTGGGTCAGTACCCTTAATAAGCAAAGCATATGCCAACCAATGTCGAGGTCACAAGGGAAGCGTTCAGAGGGCGGCAGGTTTACATAAAGTTAAGGCGACATTGCCTCAAACGCGCGAGTTAAGTCCGCGATGAGATCGACAGGATGTTCAAGCCCCACGGCTAATCGTATTGCCGTTCCGTTAAAGTCACGACGTGAAACCGATCGTAAATTTTCGGGCTCAAAAAAGGTGATAAGACTTGTAAAGCCGCCCCAACTCCAACCCATTTTAATGAGTGTTAAAGCGTTAAAAAAACGCGCGATTTGTTCTTTGCGGGTTTCACGAAGGACGAAAGAAAAAACACCGGTGGCGAGTTGATAGTCCCGCTTCCAAATGAGGTGACCCGGATCGTCGGGGAGGGCGGGATAAAAAACTTCTGAAACTTCCGGTCGCGCTTTGATCCACTCTGCCAACATAAGTCCGTTTTTTTCGTGGAGCGATAAGCGGGTGGACAAGGTGCGCAAACCGCGCAACGCCAAAAAGCAATCATCCGGTGACGGGGTGACGCCGGTGTCTCGCCACATTTGTTTGATGCGGGGATAAGTTTTTTCGTTGCAATTGATCAGCCCTAACAATAAATCTGAGTGTCCGCCGATGAATTTGGTGGCGGCGTGCACCGATACGTCTACATCAAAATCGAAAGCGCGAAAACCCAAGGGCGTTGCCCAAGTGTTATCAAGCACCGTGAATAGGTCTCGTTTCTTGCACGCGCTCACGATTGCGGGAATGTCCTGCATTTCAAAGGTCAGCGAACCGGGCGATTCCAAAAAAAC
>JAIRPA010000107.1 GCA_031257235.1 Burkholderiales bacterium
CTTTGGCGAGCAACATCGCTTTATCGGGCGTGCCGCCGATGCCCAAACCAATCACGCCGGGCGGACACCAACCCGATCCCATCAAGGGCAAGGTTTTGACTACCCAATCCACGATGGAATCCGAAGGGTTCAACATCACCAAATGCGATTTGGCTTCAGAGCCGCCGCCTTTTGCCGCAAGTTTGATTTCGACTTTATTGCCCGGCACGTAATCAAAATAAACCACCGCCGGCGTGTTGTTCTTTGTGTTTTTCCGCGCGCCGGCAGGATCGGCAAGCACCGAATAACGCAAGGTATTGGATTTGTCGGTATAGGCAAGCGCCACACCTTCGTTGATCATGTCAACCACCGAGCGAGAGCTCGTGTCAAACCGAACATCCATCCCGATCGACACAAATGCCGTCACCAAACCCGTGTCTTGACAAATCGGACGATGCCCTTCGGCGCACATGCGGGAGTTGGTTAATATTTGCGCAATCGCGTCTTTTGCCGCGGCGGATTGCTCGCGCTCATACGCAGCGCCTAAAGCCTCCACGTAATCCAACGGATGATAATAAGAAATATATTGCAAGGCGTCAGCGACACTTTGAATGACATCTTCCGCTTTAATCAGGGTTTGTTGGGACATTTGCTTTCTCTCCGATAATCCAGACACACATTAAAAACCAAGCTTAAAATCCGTGAAACTTGGGGTGACTTTGCCGTGCAAACACTCGCGCGTCAAAGGTGTCGCTATTGTAGAGGCAAGTCCTTCTTATTTTTTTGACTTGCGACTATAAACCCTAAATTAAATGCGGATTATTCAATAAAAGGATTGACTTTATTTCGTGCCTAATGGTTGACTTTTTTTCTGTGCTTTTTGGTATGATTCGTTGAACCAAGCCCTTTTTTAGCCCTCGCGCGCTGTGTCACCGGTCGCCACGACGCTTTAATTTTCCGCTCTAGGTCGGCGGATATGCCGGCGGAGACTCATACCCGGCGCGCCTTAAAGGTTTGATGCAGGTCTTGACCCGGGGCGCGCAAACGCTCGCCCGCGTTTTTTCACACGAATCGACAAGGAGGCACGATGACTACTTTTTTAGCTTCAATCAAAGACCGCGCGAAGACGCTCAATAAAACCATTGTCTATCCCGAAGGAAACGACGAACGCGTTGTCCGCGCGGCACAAATTGCCACCCAAAAAAAAATCGCGCGCATCATTCTTTTAGGCAATCGGGACGCCATTCAAAGACTTTGTCCCGATGTTTCTTTAGACGGCATCACCATCATTGATCCTAAAACGGAAAACATCGCCCCCTACGCCGACACCCTCTACGAATTGCGCAAAGATAAAGGTATGGATCGCGCCACCGCCGAAAAGCTCGCACGCGACGAAATGTATTTTGGTGTGTTGCTGGTGCACATGGGCAAGGCAGACGGCATGGTCGGCGGCGCGGCGCACCCGACAAGCGACATGCTAAGACCGGGCTTGCAAATCGTTAAAACCGCGCCGGGCATTAAAACCGTATCGAGTTGTTTTGTGATGGTTTTGCCGGAGGACTCCCCCTATGGTCAAAACGGGCTTTTGATTTTTGGCGACTGCGCCGTCAACCCCAACCCCACCGCCGAGCAATTAGCCGATATTGCCATTGCTTCGGCGTCTTCCGCTCAATCCATTGCGGGCATCAAAGAGCCGCGCGTGGCGCTTTTATCGTTTTCCACCAAAGGTTCCGCCAAACATGAATTGGTGGATAAAGTGGTCGCCGCTGTGGCGTTGTGCCAATCCCGCGCGCCGAACATTGCGTTTGACGGCGAATTGCAGTTCGACGCGGCGGTGGTGGAATCTGTGGCACAAAGAAAAGCACCGGGCAGCCCCGTGGCAGGTCGCGCCAATGTCTTTATTTTTCCTGATCTTCAATCGGGCAACATCGGCTACAAAATGGTCGAACGTTTAGCCGGCGCGGATGCGATTGGACCCATCTGCCAAGGATTCAACAAACCCTTAAACGATCTTTCGCGCGGATGCTCGATTGAAGACATTATCAACGTGACCGCCATCACCGTCATGCAAGTCGCACGTTAATAAAGCATTTCACCGGCTTTACCGATCCTCGTTTTGCCCTCTTTGAGCGGCAAAACGACGGGAATTTTTCAACGATAAAACAGGAAAATACTTATGGATATTTTGGTCATCAACGCAGGCAGTTCCTCTCTTAAATATCAGCTTTTTGATATGAGCAAAGAAAGCGTGATCGCGCGCGGGATTTGCGAACGCATCGGTCAATCCGGCTCGGTGTTGACGCACAATAAAACCCACAAGATCGAACACGCGATGCCCACCCACAAAGAAGCCATCGAGTTGGTCATTCAAACCTTAACCGATCCTAAAATCGGCGCGATTAAAGATATGTCCGAAATTACCGCCGTGGGACATCGGGTGCTTTTAAGCGGGGAACAATATCATTCAAGCGTTCTGATCGACACCGACGTGATTGACGTGATTAAAAGCAATATTGATTTAGGTCCCCTACACATGCCCGCAAACCTCATGGGGATTGAAGCGTGTCGATCCATCATGCCCCAAACGCCGATGTCTGCGGTATTTGATAATACTTTTCATTCCACCATGCCGGATTACGCTTATATGTACGCCATCCCTTATGAGGATTATCAAAAATACGGCTTGCGTAAATACGGATTCCACGGAACCAGTCACTTATACGTTGCCGGCGAAGTCGAAAAACTCATGGGCAGAAAAGACTTCAATTTGATTATTTGTCACTTAGGCAACGGCGCGAGTATTTCCGCCGTCAAAAACGGGCAATGTATTGATACTTCCATGGGTCTCACCCCCTTAGAAGGACTGGTGATGGGCACGCGAAGCGGCGATATTGATCCTGCCGCCGTGGTCTATTTGATGGACAAAACCGGCATGACCGCGCACCAAACGGTCGATTATCTCAATAAGAAAAGCGGATTATTGGGCGTCTCGGGCGTGAGCTCCGACCTGCGCGACTTACTGGCGGCGGTCAAACAAGGCAATCATCGCGCCGACCTTGCCATCAAAATGTTTACTTACCGTGTCCGAAAATACATCGGCGCTTACGCCATGGCATTAAACGGCGTGGACGCCATTGCCTTGACCGGAGGCATCGGAGAATTTGGGACGTATGTTCGTGAGCTCATCTTAAGCGACATGGAGTATTTGGGCGTGACTTTAAACAAAACCGCCAACCAACATACGCCGGCAGGGACGACCTCCATCATCTCCTCCGGAAAAACCAAAGTTTATATTGTGCCCACCAACGAAGAGCTGGTCATCGCGCGGGAGACGCGGCGTTTGGTTGCCGCGCAAAAGTAAACCAGGGGTTCGGCAAAAAGTAAAAACCTACTTTTTGCCGGTGTATGCTTTCCAAAAAAGGACAGGGAGACCCCGACGATTTTTTGTAGGAAAAGCGAAAAAACCGGATTGGGTTTCAGGAATCAGAGGTCAGGGATCAGGGATCAGAAACGCTGTCATTTAAGCGCGTAGTTTGCTTTAGCAAACGAAGTCACAGAATCCAAGCCCCCTTTATAAAAGGGGGTGGCTACGAAGTAGCCGGGGGTTTGCGCTTTTCGGGACGCTTGATGCCGGCGTCCCGTACATATTCCTCCGCGCCATCCCACGCACGCCTTTAGGCGGCGGACGCGCAAAGCGCATCGCAAACCCCCGTCAGGCTAAAGCCTGCCACCCCCTTTTATAAAGGGGGCTTTTTTATTCGGCAAAAAGTAAACCCCTACTTTTGGGCGGTGTGAATTTCCAAAAAATCGCGGGACAACCTTTGGTTGGGGCGGAACTAACTTTGCGAAGCAAAGTTAGTGGAGACCAAAACCACGGTTGGGGCGGAACTAACTTTGCGAAGCAAAGTTAGTGGAGACCAAAACCACGACGATTTTTTGTATAAACGGCGGTTGATGCAAACCCCCGACTGCTTTCGCAGTCACCCCCTTTTATAAAGGGGGCTGGATTCTGCGACTTCGTTTGCTAAAGCAAACTACGCGCTTAAATGACGACGCCCTGATTCCTGATCCCTGACCTCTGATTCCCCTGAACCCCTGATTCCCGAAACCCTGCCACGCCTTATAATACAAGGCATGTTAAATTCCAATCGCATCTCTTTTTTCGATTTTTTATGGCTTTTCGTCGCGGCGATCATTCTGTCATCGTGCGGCGCGTTTTCCGCTCAGCCGGAAAGCGCCGCCCCCTCCCCGGAAGCGCCGCCTTCAACCTTGGTCAAGTCCTACACCATCAAACTCAACGCGAGCGACGTTTCCGATTTCTTGGAAACGTACTTAGACATTTTTCGCGCGCAATCCCGATCAGACCTCTCCGAAGAGGAATTGGTCTTGATGACAGACCGCATCCCGGACAACGCGCAGGCACTCTTGAAAACACTGGGCTACTTTTCTTCAAAAACCCACGCAGAAGTCACTTCAAAAGGGGATCATCAGTGGGAGGTCACGATTGACGTTGACGCCGGCGAACAAGTCATTGTTCAGGAAATCAACATCAACGTTGTCGGAGACGTTCTTAACGATCAAGAGGCATTAAAGCGTTTTGAAAACGCAAAACGCTGGTTGTGGCGGTTGCCCAAAGGCGCGCCTTTTAATCAAACCGATTGGAACGACAGCAAGCAAAGAGTGCTTAACTTTTTTGCCGCGCGTTCGTACCCCACGGCTGTCTTAAAAAAGAGTGAGGCAAAAATCAATGTTGAGAACAAAAGCGTCGCGCTTTTTATTGATATTGACACCGGACACGCTTATCGTTTTGGCGCCGTCACGGTGCAAGGCTTTTCGCGCTATCCGCGCGCCATTGCCGATAACCGCATCCCTCCGATGGAAGGTGAGCCTTATCGTCAAAACACCTTGCGCGATCTTCAATCCGATTTGCAGAACCTGCCCTATTTTAACGGCGTGATTGTGGATGCCCCCCCTTCGGAAACCGCGCCTTATCTTGTTCCGGTCACGGTGACGGTTGACGAAGCGCCGCGCAATAAATTGGATTTGAGCATCGGTTATAGCGCGAACAACGGCGCGCGGCTGTTGTCTCAATACAATTTCTACAATGTGGCCGCACGGGGTTGGATTTTTGACAACACGCTGGATTTGAGCAAAGACAAGCAGGAAGGCGAAGTGGGCTTATCCTTCCCGCGACACCGAAGCGGATACGATTATCGAATCTTTGGTTCTTACGGAGACGACGACACCCAAGGGTGGATTTCTCACACCACAAAATTCGGCGCGATGCGCTCAAAATCCAAAGACAACATGGATCGCTCCATTGTGATCGAACACATTCGGGAAAATCGTCACGACAGCGCCGGATACGGAGAAATATTAAAAGCCACGGCAGTCAATCTTCGCTGGTCAAGAAGCACCACCCTCCCCCGCAACAATCCGCGTCGCGGGTATTACATTCAAGGTGAGATCGGTGGAGCGGTGCGCGGGCTTGTCACCGATGAAAGTTTTTTACGGTTGTACGGACGCGGCACACAGTATTTTCCCATCGGGGAACGTCACGTCGCTTTAGCGCGCGTCGAGATCTGTCAAACCTTATCGGAGCATCCCGAAAAAGTCCCGACAAGTTATCTCTTTCGCGCGGGCGGCAGCGGCAGTGTGCGCGGCTATAACTATCAAGCCTTGGGGATTGATCGTTATTCGTCGGTGATTCCGGGTCGGGTCTTGGGCACGGCATCGTTGGAGTATCAACATACTTTATTTAATAATTGGCGCGGTGCCGTGTTTGTGGACTACGGAGACGCCGCCAATCGTTGGCAGGATTGGAGCGGCAAAACCGGCGTGGGTGTGGGTGCGCGTTGGCTAAGCCCGGTTGGGGTGTTGGGAACAGACTTAGCTTACGGAATCAACGATCAGAAATTCCGTTTCTATTTTAGTTTAGGGTTATCCATATAATATGGCGCAACCTTTCCTCGCGTTGAGATGGCGGCGCATTGCCGGGCTTTTCTTATTAACGCTTTTCGTGATGATCCTCTTAGTGGTGGCGTTGTCGGCCACCACCGTGATGTTGTTGCGCTCCGAAAACGGAAGGTTGTGGCTGATTGATCGCGTGAATCAGATAGGCATCGTTCATATCGGCTCTTTAAAAGGCGATTTAACGCATGAAGTTCTGGTCACGGATTTTGCGTTCTATGGTTCGGGGGTAGAGGTTGCCATTGATACCGTCGGTTGGACGTGGCGGCTCTCCGAATTGCGTCATCGCAAATTAACCGTTTATAAGTTTGACGCCGGTAACATCACCGTTCGCTTATCCGAGCAGGAAAAAAACACCAAGAAAAAAAGCTCGTCCATGCCGGATTCTTTATCGTTGCCGATCGAAATAGAATTGGTTCACGCGGGCATTACCTCTTTAAAAGTCGGCGAGCTGATTTTTGACAACATTCAATTTTCAGGCAACAGCACCAAAACCGCGCATTGGATTAACCTTCTACATTTAGGCGCGGAGCAAGGCGAAATCAGCGGCGCCATCGGCTTGTCGGCAGACGCGCCTTTTGCCGCCGGCGGCAATGCGACGTTTCGCGGCAACATCAGCGGTCACGATGTCGGGTTTGATGTCAATTTAGACGGCTCATTGATTGATCTTGCCACCACAGGCTATATTTTTGCCGATCAATGGTTTGTCACCTTAAACGGGCGGTTTAATCTCTTTGCGCCGGATTTAGCCTCCATGTTGCGGGAGGTGGTTTTGCGCGCCGATCACATCAACCCCGCCAAGATTATCGCGGGATTGCCCAACGCCGACATTTCCGCCATGTTGACTTTAGAACCGCCGGTCAAAGATCAGGATAATCTGGTGCGCGGCGATTTGATGATCGAAAACGCCATTCCGGGATTGATGAATGAACGTCGCTTACCGATTCGCTCCGTCAAAAGCAGTTTTGAGCTTTTTGAAACGCAGTTGGTCATTTATGAGCTTTCCGTATTGACGACTGCCGACAAACGCGACGCTTCGGTCAACGGCAACGGCTGGTTGCGCCAAGACGACATCCGTTTAGAATTTTCCACCGATCACGTCAACCCGAATGCGTTCGATAAATCCCTTCCCGGCGCCAACATTAAAACGCATTTGATGTTGACGGGCGATTACCAAAAGCCCAAAGCCGCCATCGCGCTTGCCGACGACACCACTCAACTTCATTTAGATGCCGAAGCCGAATGGAGCATCGGTAAAAATCAAATTGTGATTGACCGTCTTTCGTTGTCGCCTTTTAACAAAAAAGGCGTTATTTCGCTTTCGGGTCAATATGCTTTGGATAAAAATACTTTAACGATTCAAGGCAAAAGCGAACATTTCGATTTGTCGCAATGGGCAAACACCACAAGCGATATTAACGGGACGTTTTCAACCCAAGTTTGGGTGGGCAACGCGATCACGGCAGAGACACAAATCAACTTAACCGACTCTCAAATTGCCGGGTTTCCGGTGAAAGGCGACGCAGGCTTTCAATTCGGCAACAACAAAATTCACGATATTGTGGTGGCGTTGACTTCCGGCGCGTCACACCTCACCGCCAAAGGGTCCTTGCCCCTTTCTGAAGAAAACACCGGCGATGCCGTCACCTTCAACGGCGAGGTTTTTGATCTGGGCACATTGGCAAAAGGTGCGCGCGGACACATCGCGCTTCAAGGCTTATTGACGGGCACGGTGCAAAAACTTAATTTATCGACAGAATTAAACGCCGTTGATCTTTCCCTGAATGAATCGACCATCAAAAACATTCACGGTGAAGTCAAAGCCGCCTTGTTTGACACCCTTCCCTTCAACGCGCGTGTGACGGTGGACGATCTCACCACCTCGGCAGCGGTGGCCGCCCAAACCGAGTTGATCGTTGAAGGCACGGCAAAATCGCAACAGGCAAACTTAAAAAGCTCCGGCGTCCTGCAAAAAAAACCTTATGTATTATCGGCAATGGTCAAAGGCACGGTTGAAAAAAACGGTTGGAGCGGCGCGCTTCATACCTTCAATTTAGAAAGTTTTTTGCCCGTCAAATTGTTGTCGCCGATGCCCATTGAGCTTGCCGACGGGCAAGTGACCTTAAGCAACGCCCGCGTGTCGTTGGACGAAATCCTGATACAGATGCAGTCGTTTCGCTGGCATTCCGATTATCTGTTCACGGAAGGTCAAATTTCAAATGTTGAATTGGGCAGAGTCTTAAAACTCGCGGGGATCAACGCCAAGCGTGTTCACGGCAATTTAAATGGTGCCGGCACGTGGACGTTTCTTCAAGAAAAAGGAAAACGCAAAGGAGCGATGACTTTTGATCGACAGTCCGGGGATATTGCGTTTTTATCTTTATCACAAAATTCCGTGCCGGTTCAATTGTCTCTTGTTCATGTACGCGCCGATATTGATGACGCCAAAGTTGTGGCCTCCGGCGCGATGGAAAGCGCGCGGTTTGGCAAAATTCTCTTCGACGCCAACACGGTGATTCCTCAAAACGAGATGCCGGCGTTGACCGCCCTCCCGTTTAATTTAAAAGTCAATGCGGAGGTGCCGGACTTATTAAAAGCCTCTTCCGCGATCATCAACGATGTCAAATTAAACGGATCACTTGCGGCAAACTTCACGCATACCGGCGCTTGGCAGGGCGGCAAAAACGAGGGCGCGTTAATCGGCAATGAGCTTTCGTTGAACAGCAACGCCGCCGGCGTGGCTTTGGGGTCGGGCAAAATAGACGTGCGTTTGAACGATCGTGAAATCGCCGTCAAAGAATTTACATTAACGGACGGTCGCGGCAAGTTAGAAATCAGCGGCGGAGTGGATTTATCGAGCGGTAGCCCTGTGGCGCGGCTCAAAGCGGTGGCGGAGCGCATGCGCGTCATTCAACGTTCGGACATGCAGTTGGTGGTCTCCGGCAAAGGGGATTTGTCTTACGACCAAAAAGGGATTGCTTTGGTGGGCGGCATTAAAACACTCTACGGCAATATCCAATATCGTGATACCGGCGTTCCCGCCTTATCGGACGACGTGGTCGTGATCGGGGAAGACGAAGAAAATACCGAATCAACTCCGTTGAATTTTTCCAACCTTGATTTTGATATTGATTTAGGGGATCACTTTCGATTAAAAGGTTATGGCGTTGATACCCGTTTAACCGGCGTGATCAAACTTCACGCCAACGCCAGTCAACCGTTAAGCGCGTTGGGCACCATTAAAACCGAAGAAGGCACGTACCGCGCTTACGGGCAAAGGCTTGAAATTCGGGAAGGTATTCTTTCTTTTGTGACATCAATCAGCGATCCGACTTTAAAAATACTCGCCGTTCGTGAGAACTCGCAAGTCAATGCCGGGGTTTCGGTGTCGGGCACGGCATCGCGTCCTAAAGTTTCTTTGTACTCTGATCCCGCGATGAATACCAATGAACAGCTTTCATGGCTTTTGTTTGATCACGGCACGGAAAGCATTGATAAAAGTGATTCCTCGATGTTGATTGCCGTCTTGAACGAAATCATGTCCGGCGGCGACGGCAATTCCTTCTTTGAAAATTTTTTAGGCGGTATTGTCGACGAGGTCGGGATGACTTCCGCCAAAACCAGCGACGGAGAAACAACGCAAGTCGTCACCGTCAACAAGCGGTTGACCAAAAACATATCGGTGGGGCTTGAAAAAAGTTTTAACGGCTTGCAAGACGCCATTCGACTCTCCTTCAAACTTTCCAAACAATGGTCGTTGATCGGTCGCATCGGCACGGACGATCAAACCGTTGACGTTCGATATTCTGTTCGTTTTAATTGATCACCATGGCAAGCTCATTTCCCGATGCTTTACGGTTAAAGTCTTTTGAAGGCGCGCACGGCGTCGTCAAACTGCCCGGCTCTAAAAGTATTTCCAATCGCGCTTTATTATTGTCGGCATTGGCTTTGGGCAAGACGGAGCTCATCGAATTATTGGATGCCGATGATGTTCGCTTTTTGATGAGTGCGTTGACCACCTTAGGGGTGACGATAGAAAAGCGTGACGCGCAACACGCCCTTGTTCATGGCGTTGCCGGCAACTTTCCCCAAAAAAGCGCCACGCTTTTTTTGGGCAACGCGGGGACTGCCGTGCGTCCTTTAACGGCGGTGTTGTCTTTATTGGGGGGCGACTACACTTTAGACGGCGTGCCGCGCATGCGTGAGCGTCCCATCCGCGATTTGGTCGATGCTCTTTATCGTTTATCGTGTCAGGTGCGCTATCTCGGCAATGAAGGTTATTTACCGTTATGGATAGGGGAGCGTAATCCTGATGCGCCCGTGCCTCATGAAATTCAAATTCGAGGGGACGTGTCCAGCCAATTTTTAAGCGCGCTTTTGATGGCGTTGCCGTTGTTGCCCAATCCACACGCCGCCTCTCACACTCAAGTGCGATTGACCACACCGTTGATTTCCCGCCCTTATGTGAACATCACCACTCATTTAATGGCGCGATTTTCCGTGGAGGTGAAGACGCCGGACGACCATACTTTTTTAGTCCCGCGCGGCGTTTGTTATCAAAGCCCTCAACGTTTTTGGGTGGAAAGCGACGCCTCTTCCGCGTCGTACTTTTTGGCGGCGGGGGCAATAGGCGGCGGCGCGGTTCGGGTATTGGGCGTTGGCAAACATTCCATCCAAGGCGATATTGCGTTTGCGCGGGTGCTGGAAGATCAAGGCGCGATCATTCGTTGGGGAGACAATTATATCGAAGCGGCAAGCCATCAAAACGCGGCGGGAAAAGTCGTCTTTAAAGGCGGTGAAATTGATTGCCTTAATATTCCCGACGCGGCAATGACGCTTGCGATCACCGCCTTGTCGGCGGCAACGCCCACCACATTACTCAACATCGGCAGCTGGCGCGTCAAAGAAACGGATCGCATTGCGGCTGTCGCCACCGAGCTTCGCAAAGTCGGTGCGCGGGTGGAAACCACCTCGGATAGTCTTACCGTTTATCCGACGAGCGCATTGCATCACGCCGCCATTGATACTTATGAAGACCACCGAATGGCGATGTGCTTTTCGTTATTGTCGCTGATGGGAACGGACATTACGATCAACCACCCTTCCTGCGTCGCCAAAACCTTCCCGACGTATTTTGATTTATTTCAATCGATTGGGGGCGGCAAAAAGTAATACTTTTTGCCGAACCCTGATTCCTGACCCCTGAACCCTGAAACATTGACAATCCATACATTTGTAATTACAATGCCTTAAAAATCATTACATTTGTATTACAGGAGACCTCAACATGGCAACCCTTCAAGTTCGCGTGGAAGACAGCACAAAATCAGCGGCAGACGCTTTATTTGCCGACCTTGGCTTGGATACCTCAACGGCGGTGCGTATGTTTCTTGCCGCCGCGCTTTTGCATCGCGGGCTTCCCTTTCCCGTCACGCAAACCCCGTGCATGAGCGCGGAACTTGCCGAAGCGGTTGAAGACGCGCGTTTACGCCGCAATTTGAGCAAACCCTACAAGACGGCAAAAGAAGCGATTAACGCGGCGCTTGACGGCTAATGCCTATGCTTTCCATTGTTTTAACCAACAAGATGCGGCGCGACATCCGGCTGATGAAAAAGCGCGGAAAAGATTTAGAGAAACTTCAAAACGTGCTGACCTTATTGGCAAATCGCAAAGAACTGTCGCCAGCCCTGAGGGATCATAAACTGACCGGCAATTTAAAAGATTTTCGGGAGTGCCACATTGAACCCGATTGGTTGCTGTTATACCGAATTGAAGAAAAAGAGCTGATCTTGATCGCAACCGCAACCGGCACACATGCGGATTTATTGGGGATGTAATTGCTCTCTCCGCAATCTCTCACACCGTCATTTAAGCGCAAGCGAAGCGAAGTCGCGGAATCCACGCCGCCAAAAAGGCGGCGGACGC
>JAIRPA010000176.1 GCA_031257235.1 Burkholderiales bacterium
AAGCGCCATTGCCAAAGATGAAGCCACCCCCGCGCCGACCAATAACGCGCCGGCAAGACCGGGACCCTCAGTGAACGCGATGCCGTCGATCGCCGCCGGTGTCACGCCTGCTTCTTTGATGACTTTTTCCACAAGCGGCAGGAGTTTTTTGATGTGATCGCGCGACGCCAATTCCGGCACCACCCCGCCATAAGGCGCGTGGAGCGCGATCTGCGAATAAAGCGCGTGCGCGCGCAAACCCAATTCGGTATCGTATAAAGCGACCCCGGTTTCGTCGCAGGAAGTTTCAATGCCCAAAATCAACATTTCGGTATTCTAAGTCTTGTGCGCGGCGGGTTGCCGCCATTCATTCAAATCGCGGGTTAAATAACGGGATCGAATGGCGTCCAAGGCGGCATCGTCGATCGCGTATTCCCGAAAAATATACTCATGAAAATCCCGATACTTGGACAAAATACTGTCGAACATGGCTTCGATGAACGGTCTTTTTGCCGAAAACAAAGAGGTCAAAACGTCTTGTTGCGCCGGTGTGCAATTTTGCGCCCATTCAAGAGACAAACGTTCCCGCAATTCCATAATTTCGTTTTCGGTGGCCAAATAATCAAGAATAATCGTTTCGGGCGAAACACCCAACAATAAAAGAACGATGGCGGTGGCCACCCCCGTGCGGTCTTTCCCCAGCGAACAGTGATACACCACGCCGCGCGCTTCGTCGGTTTGCATCAACGCGACCAGCCGACGGTAAGCGGCATTGTCAAATGGCAGGGCGCGATATAAGTTGCACATAAAATCAAACGCTTCCGAAGCGTTTTTGACCCGTGAAAAAATTCGGAAGGGATTGGCGCCAAAAATTTCTTTGGGCGTGGCGGGAATACATTCATAAAAAGCACCTTCCCACAAAGCGTCCGGCGAATGACGGGCTTCGGAAACGTCGCGCAGATCAAGAACATGGGTGATCGGCAGACCGGAAAGATGGTTTTTGTCGTCATCGGTTAAATCCGCCAATTGCGCCGAACGGAATAATCGGCGCGGCACGACACAACGCCCGTCTTGAGTGGGAATCCCCGCCAAATCCCGAAAGTTGACCGCCCCGAAAATACGCATGATCCCGCCTTAAAGAATGATAGGACACGCATTTTAAATGATGAGTTCGGTTCAGGGGGGGGGCGGCAAAAAGTAAAAACCTACACTCGGACGGCAAAAAGTAGTACTTTTTGCCGGTAGGAATGACCAAAAAAGTACGGGCAAAGCCCGATACTTTTTTGTATAAACAGCGAAAAAACCGGATTGCGGATCAAGTTGAGAATGACGACGCGCTTTGCGCGTCCGCCGCCTTTTTGGCGGCGTTTTCGGGCGAGGCAAGCCTCGCCCCTACATCTGGATTCCTGAAACCCTGCCCCCTGAAACATTCATGGTTTTTTTGCCCTTCATTCGTTAAAATCCGCTTATCTCAACTCACGTTGCCGGTTTTTGTGATAAAAATTCTCCCGACCTTTCACTTTTTTGAGTTCACGCGATTTCTCCCAACATGATTTCTTTCTCAATTGTCGGTTTTAGCGCGTGGGCGCCCGGATTAAAAACGCCCCAAGATTGGGCGGCTTGGGCGGCTCACCCCGTCTTCCCGCGCGTGGATGCCGAGCCTGCCGTTGGGTCCATGCCGCCCATGATGCGTCGCCGCGCCGATTTCCACGCCAAAATGGCGTTGGAAGTCGCTTATCAATGCCTGCCCGATGCCCACACGGACATTCCGACCGTTTTTTGTTCGCGGATCGGCGAAGTCGCGCGATCGGTCGACATGTTGAAAACCCTCACCGACACGCACACGGTCTCCCCCACGTCTTTTAGCTTATCGGTACACAACGCCGTGGCGGGATTATTCTCCATCGCACGCAAGGCGCGCGCGGCATCCACCAGCCTTGCCGCGCGAAACACGATGATCGAAAACGCTCTCATCGAAGCGGTAGGACTTCTCCACGACGGCGCGCCAAAAGTGCTTTTGGTGGTTTCCTGCAACACCCTGCCCGAAGATTACGCCCCCTATTCCGATCACACCGATCTGCCCTATGCCTGGGCATGGCAGATCGCCCCGCCCGCCGACACCCCACGGTTTTCTCTTGCGTGGTTTAACGCCGACACCCCCGAAAAACCGACATCCCCTTCTCACGGGACGCCGAAGGCGGCGTCCCCTGCGGAAGCCGACCCCTCACAAAATCCGACACCTCCCTCTCTCTTCCTCCCTCCCGAATTGTCCGTTTTGCGGTTTTATCTTTCAGGCGAATCCTTATTCCGTCGCCAAGAGGGCAGAACTTTATGGGAATGGCGGCGCGATGAATAAACTCTTTCATCTGTGGCGGATTTTGGCGACCGGACTTTCGTTTTCGTTGTTTGGTTTGGGCGGACTCTTTTTAAGGTTTGCGGTTTTTCCGACGATTCGGCTTTTGGTGTGGAATCGGGAGAAAAGCATTCAATACTCACGCCAAGCCGTGCGCTATTCCTTTTTAGGTTTTATACATATGGTGCAGGCATTTGGTGTTTTTCGTTTTGAGATCAAAGGAAAAGAACGCTTGAACCGCAAAGGCTTATTGATCGTCGCCAATCATCCCTCGTTGATCGATATTGTTTTTCTGATTGCTTTTGTCAAACACGCCACCTGTATTGTGAAATCCGGGTTATTGAATAATATTTTTACGAACGGTCCCATCCGCGCGGCAGGTTATATCGGCAACGACGATGCGGAAGAATTGGTGTCGGATTGTGCCAAAGCATTAAAAGAAGGGAGCAATCTTATTATTTTTCCCGAAGGCACACGGACCCGGAAAGACGGTGTCATCCGCACGCATCGCGGTGCGGCGCACATTGCCTTGCGCAGTCAGTGTAATATCACGCCTGTGTTGATTCGTTGCGAACCGCGTATGCTCACCAAAAACACGCAATGGTGGAAAATCCCGGAAGCCCCGTCGCTTTTCACCATCGACGTTCAAAACGATATTATTATATCGTCTTACACGGAACGCCCCGACCCTTTAGCGCTGTTGGCGCGTCACTTAAACCATGATATAGAAGTTTATTTTAACGAGGAGATTCAAAAAAATGCCCCCGCTTGAACATGAAGTTAAAACCTTTATTATTGATGTGTTGCAGTTAGAGGATATTACCCCCGAAGACATTGACGCCAACGCCCCGCTTTTTG
>JAIRPA010000003.1 GCA_031257235.1 Burkholderiales bacterium
GCCCGTACTTTTTTGGTAATCCCAACCGGCAAAAAGTAATACTTTTTGCCGCCCCCTTACTGGTGCGTCACGCGCACAAGCTCGGCCAAAGAGGTGCCGCCGCTTTTCAACCAACGCGCGCCGTCTTGCCGTAGCGAGAACATCCCGACCCGCGCGCCTTCTTCGCGCAATCGGTCTTCCGGCGCGTTTTCGTGGATCAATCGTTTGACGGCATCCGTCACGCGCAACAATTCATAAACGCCCGTTCGCCCGCGATACCCGTTGCCGTGACACGCGGGGCAACCCGTCGGCTGATACAACACATCAACGTCGTCAAACTTCATCTCCGCCAATAATCGGCGTTCGTTCTCGGAAGGAGGCGCTTTGACCCGACATTCGGGACACAGCACGCGCACCAATCGCTGTGCCAACACGCCCAAAAGCGACGACGCCAAAAGATAAGGCTCAACGCCCATATCGGTCAAACGCGTGACGGCGGAAGGCGCGTCGTTGGTGTGTAGTGTGGCCAACACCAAATGCCCCGTCAGTGAGGCTTGTACCGCGATCTGCGCGGTTTCCAAGTCGCGGATTTCGCCGATCATGATCACGTCGGGGTCTTGTCTTAAAATCGCGCGCAACGCCCGCGCAAAACTCAATTCGATACGCGGGTTGACCTGCGTTTGCGCCACGCTGTCTAGGGCGTATTCCACCGGGTCTTCAACCGTCATCACGTTCACGCGCGCGCGATCCAGCCTTGAAAGCGCCGCGTACAACGTGGTGGTTTTGCCGGAGCCGGTGGGACCGGTCACCAGAAAAATCCCGTGGGGCTCACGGATCACCGCGTCCACATGCGCCAAAAGCCGATCGTCCATCCCCAGCGTGGATAAATCAAGCCTTGCCGCTTCTTTATCCAGTAACCGTAAAACGACGCGCTCGCCATCACCGGTCGGCAGTGTGGAAACCCGAACGTCCACGCTTTTGCCGCCCAAACGTAGCGTGATTCTGCCGTCTTGCGGCAATCTTTTTTCGGCAATATCCAGGCTTGCCATGACTTTTAAACGTGAGACCAACGCCGCATGAAGCGCGCGCGGCGGCTCGATTTTGTCACGCAAAACGCCGTCTAAACGAAACCGCACGACCGACCGCGTTTCATAAGGCTCAAAGTGAACGTCGGAGGCTTGCTCGCGCAACGCCTGAAGTAAAAGCGCGTTGATCATTCGGATCACCGGCGCCTGCGCCGTGCTGTCTTCCAGCAAATCCTCCGCTTTGGGCATCTCCTGTAAAAGCGCGGATAAATCGGTCTCACGCGACAATTCATCGTTGATGGCTTGTGTCGCGTTCTCGTCGTTGACGTTATAAGCGCGCGCCAAGGCTTCGGCAAAACGCTCGCCGGTGTCGGCTTCTTCTAAGGCAATGGGACACTTCAACATGCGTTTGACTTCTTCTAAAGCTTCGACGGAAGTGTCTTGACGAATCAAAAGAACCACGCCTTGCGGCGTTTCACGAATCGGGAAAACACCTTGCGCCTTTGCAAACGCATAGGGAATTTTGGCGGTAAGCGAGGACATGGATGACAATTTACCGTTCAGGCACAAACGGGGTCAACGGAATCAACATACTGCCCGAAGGCAACGCCTGCCCGCGCGGAATCGGCGGCAAAGGAACATCACTGCCCGGCAATAAACCTTGCGGCAGGACTTCAGGAATGGTGGGGTCTGTCCAGAAAAAGCGACCGCGCGGACCCAAGCGTTGTTGTTCGCCCATTAAGTAGCGATAGCGCTCTGTGGTATAGGCAACGGCGTCCGCGCCGGCGCGAATAATCGTCGGCTTTAAAAAGATCATCAGATTGGTTTTGTTGCGACTGCGCGAATCATAGCGGAACAATCTGCCCAAAAGAGGAATGTCTCCCAATAGCGGCACTTTGCTGATTTCGTCCGACATTCGGTCTTCAATCAAGCCGCCCAACACGATGATTTGATTATCATCGACCACCACCGAAGAATCCAACGCACGCTTGGACAAAATGGGGGTGGCGTTGTTGCCCGCGCCCATCCAGTTTTCAACGCGCGAGACCTCCTGATAAATATTCATCCGCACCACACCGCTTTCTAAAATTTGCGGTTTGATTTTCAACATCAAGCCTACGTCTTTTCGATCATAACTGATTTGATTTTGCGAGCCGGCAGTGCCCAAAACCACGGCACCCGGCACGGAAATATTCTGACCGACCATGATGCTTGCTTCTTGATTATCTAAGGTCAACAAGGTGGGGGTTGAAAGAATGTTTGCCTTGGTTTGCTGTTCCAAAGCGCGCGCCATCGCGCCTAAATTCAACAACGTGGCACCGCCTAATGAAACCGTGCCGTCGATGATGCCCAGATTAAGCCCACGCCCCACCGAGGTGATGTTCATCGAGGCGTCGATGATGTTGCCCCCGGTGCCGCGCGATCCGAAGTTCGTGCCGCCAATGGCGTGTACCCCGCTTTTACTCGGATCCGACAAGACCTGCCATTGAATGCCAAACTCCGCCGCTTTATCGGCGTTGACCTCCACAATCAAGGCTTCGATGAAAACCTGCGCGCGTTGAACGTCCAACTTTTCGACAATGCCGCGTATCGTGTTGTACACGGGCTCCGGCGCCATCACGACCAAAGAGTTCGTGGCGATATCCGCCTGAACCGTCACCCCGTTTGCCGAAAACGACACGTTGTTGGCGGCAGGCGCGGAAAAAGGCAACACCGTGTTTTCCGAAGCGCCGGCCAATGAGGTTTGCGCGTTGGTACTGATGGAATTATTGGGAGTGGCAATCGTCGGTTGAGCTTGAGACGTGTTGATGCTGTTGCCCGTCAATAAGCCTTGAAGCGTTTGCGCGACGGTGTTGGCGTCCGCGTTTTTAAGATAGATGATGAAAAAATTGCCGCCGGTGCGTCCGGTGGCATCCAGCTTTTCGATCAAACTTTTGACACGATC
>JAIRPA010000088.1 GCA_031257235.1 Burkholderiales bacterium
CGAGCAACTGCAGGTGTGGGGCGAACGCAATAACGTCGCCGTCATCGCACAACAAGGCGGCGACCCGGCCGCGGTGATGTTCGACGCGGTGAACGCCGCGCGCGCCCGCGGGGTGGACGTGATGATTGCGGACACGGCGGGAAGGCTTCCGACGCAAACGCATCTGATGGAAGAATTGAAAAAAATCAAACGGGTGATTGGGCGGGCGATGGACGGCGCGCCACACGAGGTTTTTTTGGTCTTGGACGCCAATACGGGACAAAACGCGCTGGCGCAGGTCAAAGCCTTTCATGCCGCCATCGGCTTGACCGGCTTGATCGTCACTAAATTAGACGGCACGGCAAAAGGCGGAGTGTTGGCGGCCATCGCGCGGGAATGCCCAATCCCGGTGCGTTTCATCGGCGTGGGAGAAGGTATCGACGATTTACAACCGTTTAACGCGCGGGAGTTTACGGAGGCATTGGTGTAGGTTCGCCCAAAAGTAAAAACCTACTTTTGGGCGGTTTGAAGTTTCCAAAAAAGTACCGGTAAAGCCGGATACTTTTTTGCGGAGGAGCGACCTTTGGTCGCCCGAATGCGACGGATTCTAAGGCTTGCGCTTAAATGACGATGTAGGTTCGGCAAAAAGTAAACCCCTACTTTTTGCCGATTGGAGTTAGCAAAAAAGTACGGGCAAAGCCCGATACTTTTTGGGTAGAACGGCGGATGATGCAAACCCCCGACTGCTTTGCAGTCACCCCCTTTGATCAAGGGGGCTTGGATTGCATCGTGCGATAAAAAACCGCTTGGACAACGAGGCTGTGAGAGGAAATCATTTAACTATGGAAAATATTATTTCGTTATTGGATCAATGGGGCGAACGCTACGCGTTTTTGAATTGGGTTTTGCCGCCTTTGGCGTTAGCGTTGGTTGCGTGGTTGGCCAACCGAATCACCAAAGTTGTTTTGTTGCGATTGATCCATAAAGTGTTAATCGGCACGGTCTTAAGACACATCGAAGGCAGAGCCTCCCCGATCAAAGCGATTGACCGATTGTCTAACGTCGTGCCGGCCATGGTGGTGTTTTTGATGATCGGCATGTTCAAACATTTTCCGCCGGAGCTCATCACCATCATCAAAAACGTTTGCGGCGCGTTCATGATTTTAACAATCGCCCTTTCGTTAAATCATATATTGGATTGGTGCAATAAACTTTATCAACACAGGGCGGACGCCGCCAAAAAGCCGATTAAAGGTTATCTTCAAGTGATCAAAATAGCGATCTATGCCATTGCTACGGTATTGATCATCGCTAATTTGATGGATCGTTCCCCGTTGATTTTGCTCTCCGGTTTAGGCGCGATGGCGGCGGTCTTGATGTTGATTTTCCAAGACACGATTTTATCGTTGGTCGCCAGCGTTCAGTTAAGCTCTAATGATATGGTTCGGGTGGGCGATTGGATTGAAATGCCGAATTTAAACACCGACGGCGCCGTGATCGACATCGCGTTGCACACGGTCAAGGTTCAAAATTGGGACAATACCATTACCACCATCCCGACCAAACGTTTGATTTCGGATTCGTTTAAGAATTGGCGCGGAATGAGCGAATCCGGCGGGCGACGCATCAAGCGCAGTATTTTTCTGGATCAACACAGTGTGCGTTTTTTGTCGGACGAGGATATTAAACATTTAGAGCGGTTAAAACTGATTGATGCTTATTTGCACAGCAAAGAAAACGAATTAAATCAATGGAACGAACAATTAAAAAACGTGGATGCCGTCAATCATCGACGCTTAACCAACATCGGAACCTTCCGCGCGTATGTGGTTCATTATTTGAAAAATCATCCTAACATTCATCCGAAAATGACGCTCTTGGTGCGTCAGTTAAGCCCGACGGCGGCAGGCGTTCCGATCGAAATTTATTGCTTTACCAACACCACGGTTTGGGCGGAATACGAAGATATTCAATCGGATATCTTCGATCATCTTTTTGCGATTGTTCCCGAATTTGGATTAAGAGTATTCCAAAATCCAAGCGGGGCTGACATGCGCTCAATGTCCGAGTTTGTCAGAAGCACGCACCGTCAAACGTAATTCTTAACATTTATACATAATTAGACATTCAATTTAACAAGCAGAGTCATCATGCACATTCATATCTTGGGTATCGGCGGAACGTTCATGGGCGGGATTGCGGCCATCGCGCTCCAAAAAGGTTATAAAGTCACCGGTTGCGATGGCGCGATGTACCCGCCGATGTCCACGCAATTGGAAAAACTCGGCATTGACGCCGTTGCCGGTTACGACGCTTCACAGTTGGAGACCGTCGCCAAAAGCGCGCAAGTTTTTGTGATCGGCAACGCGCTCTCCCGCGGCAACCCTTTGGTGGAAGCCATACTCGATCGCGGATTGAACTATACGTCGGGTCCGCAATGGTTATCGGAACACGTCTTGCGCGCCTCGGATGCCCCCAAGCATGTGATTGCCGTGGCCGGAACGCACGGCAAAACCACCACCGCTTCGATGGTGGCGTGGATTCTCGAATCGGCGGGGCTTTCTCCCGGTTTTTTAATCGGCGGAATACCTTCCGGCTTTAATGTGTCGGCGCGCTTGACGCCCAGCCCGTATTTTGTGATTGAAGCCGATGAATACGATACGGCGTTTTTTGACAAACGCTCCAAGTTTTTGCACTATCATCCGCGCACGGCCATCTTGAATAATCTTGAATACGATCACGCGGATATTTTCCCCGATTTGATTTCGATCGAAACGCAGTTTCATCATTTGGTGCGCACGGTGCCGCATTCGGGTCGGTTGATTATCAATCTTGAAAGCGAATCCATCGCCAACGTGATTGCGCGCGGATGCTGGAGTGAGGTCGAAACCTTCGCCTCCACCTCACCGACCGCGCATTGGCATTTGACGGACAACGGCGAATTGTTATCGCGCGAATTCAATCACGGCGCGTTGTCGGTCGCCTCGCCCGGTCTGATGAATCAAATGAACGCCATGGCGGCCATCGCGGCGGCGAATCACGTCGGCGTCAAGGTTTCTGACGCCATGGCGGCGATGGCAACCTTTCCCGGCGTGGCGCGACGCTTACAAACACGCGGCGTGGCGCGCGGGGTCACGCTTTATGATGATTTTGCGCACCACCCCACAGCCATCCACGCAACGATTGCCGCGCTCAGACAAAAAATCGGAGACGCGCGCATACTCGCCGTGTTTGAGCCGCGTTCCAACACCATGAAATTGGGCACGATGCGCACTTTGTTGGCGAGCAGTCTGCGTGACGCCAACGCCGTTTTTTGTTATTCGGGCGGAATTGATTGGGACGCCCAAGAAGCCTTAGCTCCGTTGGGCGCAATGGCGATGACCTCTTCGGATTTGTCGGTCTTGATCGACGCCGTCGCACGGGAAGCCCGCGCCGGCGATCATATTCTTGTGATGAGCAACGGCGGCTTTAACGGCATCCATGAAAAATTGTTGGCGCGGTTAGACGCCGAAGCGTTCGATAAAAAGTAGGGGCAAAGCAAGCCTTGCCCGCATGCGCCCTTCCCACAAAAAATCGTCGGGGTTTTGGTCTCCACTAACTTTGCTTCGCAAAGTAAGTTCCGCCCCAACCAAAGGTTGTCCCGCGATTTTTTGGTAATACCCACCGGCAAAAAGTACCACTTTTTGCCGAGCGCTCTGATCCCTGATCCCTGATCCCTGATCCCTGATCCCTGATCCCTGATCCCTGATCCCTGTTCTCTGATTCCTGATTCCTGTTCTCTGATTCCTGATCCCCGAAACCCTGACTCCCCAAATGGGTATCCGCCCAACTGCCCGCTTATTCCCAAACTCTTGACCTAACTCAACAACCCGATTAAAAGACTAGAGTATAAAACGTCAAGCAAAAACGAGGGTCTAACTCAATTGATAATCACTCTCGTTTTGTTCTTCGGTTTTTTACAAGAGTTAAGGAAAAAACATGTCTGAAACTTATTATGAGTCATTTCGTCGGCAAGGTATTTCGCGGCGGAGCTTTCTCCAATTTTGCAGTTTAACTGCGGCGTCATTGGGGCTCTCTGAAGCCGGCGCGGCAGAGATCGAACAAGCGCTTCAAACCAAAGAGCGCGTCCCGGTGATCTGGTTGCACGGGCTTGAATGTACCTGTTGCACGGAAGCCTTCATTCGCTCAGCGCATCCTTTAGCCAAAGATGTGGTCTTGTCGATGATCTCCTTGGATTACGACGACACAATCATGGCGTCTGCCGGTCATCAAGCCGAAGAGCATCTCGAACAAACCATTGAAAAATACAAAGGCAAATATATTTTGGCGGTAGAAGGCACGCCCTCGCTGGCGGAAGGCGGCGCGCACTGCATTCCCGGCGGCGAACCGTTTACTCAAAAACTGCGTCGCGTGGCCAAAGATTGCCAAGCGATCATCTCGTGGGGCTCATGTGCGGCGTGGGGTTGTGTGCAAGCCGCCAAACCGAACCCGACGCAATCGGTGCCGGTTCATAAAGTCATCACCAATAAACCCATCATCAAAGTGCCGGGTTGCCCGCCGATTCCCGAAGTGATGAGCGCGATCGTCACTTTCCTGATTACCTATGAACGCCTGCCGCAGTTAGATTCTCAAGGGCGTCCGAAGATGTTTTACAGCCAAAGAATTCACGACAAATGCTATCGCCGTCCGCACTTTGACGCCGGTCAGTTTGCCGAAAAATTTGATGACGAAGGCGCGCGCATGGGTTACTGCCTCTACAAATTGGGTTGCAAAGGCCCGACTACGTATAACGCCTGCTCCACCGTGCGTTGGAATGACGGCTTATCCTTCCCGATCCAATCCGGTCACGGATGTATCGGTTGCTCGGAAAACGATTTCTGGGATAAAGGCTCATTCTACGAACACTTGCCGACCATCCTTCCGCCCGGCTTTGGCGGTATTGAGATGACGGCAGACAAAGTCGGTTTAGCCGCAGTGGCGGTCACGGGGGCGGCGATCGCCGCTCACGCCGCGCTTTCTGCGTTGCAACAGGCTCGCAGCACCACGCGCAACGATAAATTAGCATCGAAGGAGTAAAACATGGCTTATCAAACACAAGGCTTTACACTGGATAACAGCGGCAAGCGCGTTGTTGTGGATCCGATCACGCGGATTGAAGGACACTTAAGAATCGAAGTCAACGTTGACGACAAAAACGTCATCCGAAACGCCGTCTCCACCGGCACGATGTGGCGCGGTCTTGAGGTCATCCTCAAAGGACGCGACCCGCGCGACGCGTGGGCGTTCGTCGAGCGGATTTGCGGCGTCTGCACGGGTGTTCACGCGCTCTCATGCGTTCGCGCGGTTGAAGACGCGCTGGGCATTGAAATTCCGAAGAACGCGAACATCATTCGCAATCTGATGCACGCCACCTTATACGCACAAGATCACCTCGTGCATTTTTATCACCTCCATGCCTTGGATTGGGTGGACGTGGTCTCGGCGTTGAAAGCCAACCCTGCCGAGACCTCCAAGATTCAGCAGTCGATCTCCACGTGGCGCAATTCGTCGCCGGGTTATTTCCGCGACGTGCAAAACCGCCTGAAAAAATTCGTGGAAAGCGGTCAATTAGGTATTTTTGCCAATGCTTATTGGGGGCACCCGGCGTATAAACTTCCGCCTGAAGTCAATCTTTTGGCGGTCGCGCACTATCTTGAGGCGTTGGACTTCCAAACGCAGATCGTCAAGATTCACACGATCTTCGGCGGCAAAAACCCGCACCCGAATTGGCTGGTCGGCGGGGTCGCCTCCCCGATCAACGTCGACGGCTCCGGTGCGGTCGGCGCGATCAACGAAGTCTATTTGAACATCGTCCGCGATATTTGCGACCAGACCATCGAGTTCATCGAAAAAGTCTATCTGCCGGATTTAATCGCCATTGCGGGCTTTTACAAAGATTGGACTTACGGCGGCGGTATCTCCTCGCAAAACCTGATGTCTTACGGCGATTTCCCGTTGGCTCCGGGCAAGCATGAGAACAGCAATCTTCTGATTCCGTCCGGCGCGATCATCAACGGCAACTTAAACGAGATTTTGCCGGTTGATCTTAAAGACCCGGAACAAATCCAAGAGTTCGTCACGCACTCGTGGTACAAATACGCGGACGAAACCAAAGGTTTACATCCTTTAGAAGGCGTGACCGATCCTAACTTTGTGTTGGGCAAAGGCACGAAGGGCGATTTAAAAACCAAAGTGGAAGCCTTTGACGAATCCGCGAAATACTCGTGGGTCAAAGCACCGCGTTGGCGCGGTCATCCGATGGAAGTCGGCCCGCTTGCGCGCTACGTCATCGCCTATGCGTCGAACCATTCGTACATCAAGCCGCAAGTCGATGATCTGCTCGGCAAATTAAAGCTACCCTTAACGGCGGTATTCTCCACCTTAGGACGCACGGCAACACGCGGGCTGGAAGCGCAGTGGATGGCGCACAAGATGAAAGACTATTACAACGAATTGGTCGCCAACATCAAAGCCGGAGACACCACCACCGCCAACATGGAGCGTTGGGAGCCTTCCACCTGGCACAAAAAAGACAAAATCTTAAAGGGCGCCGGCCCGACCGAAGCGCCGCGCGGAGCTTTGGCGCACTATATGGTCATCAAAGACACGCGGATCGAAGGTTATCAAGCCGTTGTGCCGACCACTTGGAACGCCTCGCCGCGAGATCATGAAAACAAAATCGGCGCGTATGAAGCCTCGCTTCTGAATACGCCGATGGCAGACCCGCACAAACCGCTGGAAATTTTGCGCACCATTCACAGCTTTGATCCTTGTCTGGCTTGCGCCACGCACGTCTTAAACGATCAAGGCGACGAATTGGTCAGTGTCAAAGTACGCTAAAGGAGAGGTCAATGAAAGTCGATAAATACTCCGGGCGCGTCCTACAAGGACCGGTACACGATATTTACGTGTACGAAGCGCCGGTGCGTTTGTGGCACTGGATCACCGTGGCGATGATGTTTCCCTTGATCATCACGGGTTACTTGATCGGTGATCCGCCGTTGCCGGTTTATGTGGGCGGCGAAGCCACCGAGATTTACACGTTCGCATGGGTTCGCATCATCCACTTTGCGTGCGCGATGATCTTTACGGTTGCGTTGGGCATGAGAATTTACTGGGCGTTTGTCGGAAATCATCACGCGCGCAGTATCTTTCTTCCTCCGGTTTGGCGGTTTTCATGGTGGAAAGGTCTTTGGGATCAGGCGATGTATTACCTGTTTGTGAACAAAGAGTCGCCCTCGTGGATCGGTCACAACCCGTTGGCGCAGATTGCCATGTGCGCGATGTTTTTCTTGGGCTCGCTTTTCATCATCATCACCGGGTTTGCGTTGTACGCGCAACAATGGAGCTGGGGTGAAGGCTGGATGTTTTTGTTTTCGTGGGTGCACAAATTGTTCGGCAGTACGCAAGCCGTGCGCACCGCGCATCATCTGGCGATGTATTACCTCATTATCTTCTCGATGGCGCACATGTACATGGTGTTCCGTGAGGACATCATGGGGCATGAGTCCGTGATCGGCACCATGGTCAACGGCATTCGGATGTTCAAAACCAAAGAACATTAATAGGTTCGCCCAAAAGTTGACCTTTTGGGCGGTCATCATTTGCAAAAAAGCACCCGCGAAGCCGGGTGCTTTTTTGCGTTTCAGGGATCAGAAATCAGTCAAGGGGACGCCGGCATCAAGCGTCCAGCGCCGCCTTTCCCTACAAAAAAGTATCGGGCTTTGCCCGTACTTTTTTGGAAACTCCTTCCGGCAAAAAGTACCCCTTTTTGCCGCCTCAATCCCGTAGAATCTCTGATAGGCCAAAACCCAATGTAAACCTTCCGGCGACCACGCTCATGCTCTATCCCTTGCCTTCCGATTTACGCGCAGACTTATCGCAACTCACCGACTGCGATGAAATCATTGACGCGCGCACCCCGGCGGAGTTTGCCATCGACCACCTTCCCGACGCGCGGAATTGTCCCGTCTTGTCCAACGCCCAACGTCACGAAATCGGCTTACTCTATGCAAACGCTCCTTTTGACGCGCGTAAGATCGGATCCGCCATGGTTGCCC
>JAIRPA010000113.1 GCA_031257235.1 Burkholderiales bacterium
TCCTGATTCCTGACCCCTGAGCCGCCGAAGGGCTACAATAGGCAACATCGCCCCAACCCATCTGCGGCGACTTTTTTAAATCTTTGCAAATTATGAGCGCATACCCATACCAAAAGGCTCCGTCCTTCCGAAGCAAAAATAAGGGAGCGGCAAAAAAAGCACCCTCTCTTGATAAAAAGTTCGAGGCATTTTTGCTCAGAGCGCAGGCAGAAAGAATATTCAAACCCAAAGCCGCGCCTAATCCCAAATTATTCACCAAGCACAATAAACGAAGGAAAAGCATTGCTTTGGTTGAAGATTATCTGGGCGACGTGTGGTGGGTTTATACCCGAATGCCCACAAAGCACGGTTTTAAAATTCATAAAGGTCGCCCCGAAAAATTAGACGGCAAACGCACGAGTAGCACGACGGTGATTCCCACGCCGGATTTGATTCAATATTTGCGCAACGTTTCTTATTACCACACCGGTCCCGTTGACTTGCCGCTTAGCATCAACACGATCACGCGTTTGTATCGGAAATACTGCAAAATTCCTCAGGTTCAAGACTACAAAAACATCACATGGAACGTGTTCCAAACGCCCAGACCCACCGGTCACGGCTTTCCGATTTTGCTGGGTCGCCCTGCCCGAAAACAGGATGGCAGTGCCGGCTGGGATAAAATCATCCCCACGCCACCACTCATCCAATTTTTGGCGGCGCAAATCAAAGCCGGGGTTTTAATCGAACATATTGATTTACCGATTTCTTGGTCAACCATAAAAAGTTTGCTTGATGAGGCAAAGATTAAACCGGACGTGACTTCCGTGAAAGACTACGCCGGCGTTAAATGGAATGTTTATCAAACCGTCCCCACCCGACACGGCTTTACGATTTATCGGGGTAAGCTCGCCAATGTTCCCCCCAAAGAACAACCGCGCATTCCCCGATTCATCGTCACCCCGGCATTGGCAAAATACTTAAAAGCGCACCCCGATTATGAGACGATTGATCTGCCGATCGCCCGCAAAAAACTGTATGAGTTACGCAGACTCTTCAACATCAAGAAACGCTGAACCGGTATTCGGTAAAGGTGGTTTTTCGTAGGGGGCGGACTTGTCCGTCCCGCAAAAGGCGAAAAAACCGGATTGCGGGTCACTTCCTTCGGTCGCCGCAATGACGGTGTTTCTGATTCCTGATTCCTGATTCCTGATTCCTGATTCCTGATTCCTGACCTCTGATTCCTGATCCTTAGCGCCCCATCCGCACGAATCCGCGCTCGTGGTGATCGTAGTATTCGATTTCGCCGGTTTCGATGCTGAAATACCAGCCGCGCAATTGAAGCTGACCGGCGTCCACGCGTCGTTTGACTTCCGGGTAGGTCAAAAGATGATTCAACTGAAACAGCACCGACATTTTTTCGGTCAGCTCCAGCCGTTCTTCGTGCGAAATATCCGAGGGAGCGTTGTGCGCCACATAAGTCTTTGCTTCTTTCGCAAGCTCAATCCATTTACGAACGTGAACCAAATTTTTTCCGTGCGGAATTTTATACATTCCGCTGATCGCACCGCAATGCGAATGCCCGCACACGATGATGTTGGAGACGTTCAACACAGATACCGCGTATTCAATGCCGGCGGCGGTCGCGTGAAATTCGTTGTCGGCGGCGAAAGGCTCGACCATATTGCCGACGTTGCGCATGATGAATAGCTCGCCCGGTCCGGCGTCGGTGATCAGCCCGGGGTCAACGCGGGAATCCGCACAGGCGATGAAAAGCACGCGCGGGCGCTGCCCTTGCTTGACCAAGTCTTGAAATTTATCTTCGTATTTCTGAAACGACGTTTTTCTGAAACGCTCGAATCCTTTAACCAATGCGTTGATGTCCATAATTTTCCTGATGAGTGTTTCCGGCAAGACGCAACATTACACGGTATCGGCGAAAAGCACCACTTTTTGTTGAGAAATAAACTTACTTTAACCCGCGATTCCAAGATCGACTGAATAACGAACCCAAAGCGGCGGTTTTATTGTTCAACTCCTGCCATTCTTCTTCGTCGTTGGAGCCCTCCACGATGCCGCACCCTGCGTAAAAGAAAACACGATTGCGATCAATTAAGGCACTGCGCAACGTCACGGCAAATTCCGCATCGTCTTTCCCGTGATACCCGATGGAGCCCGCATACCACTCGCGCGGGAAGGGCTCGTTCATGGCGATGAACTTTAAAGCGGCGGCTCGCGGCAACCCTGCCACCGCGGCGGTGGGTTGCAAGCGCCGAACACACAACGCGTCGTCCGCGTTCGATAAATGCGCCGTGATGGTCGAACGCAGGTGTTGAATGTTGCGTAAACGAACGACTTCCATCGGAGAAACATTTAAAGTATCGGTCACCTCCGACAAACGTTCGGTGATGTCGTCGATCACAAACTGATGTTCGTGGACGTTTTTGGGGTCGTGCTTTAAGGCGTTTGCCAATTGTTGCGCGTCGTGATGGTTGGCCGCGTTTTTTGTGGTGCCCGCCAGGGCTTCGGTCAATAGGGTTTGCCCTTCGCGGCGGAAAAGTCTTTCCGGCGTTGCGCCCAAAAACGCGCGTGCGCTCGAAAAAGCGATCATAAAATGATAACAATGACGATTCTTAATAAGACTTTCCGCCACCACCGATTCCGGTGAAACGTCGTGTTCAAAGGTATAAGCCACCCGCCGCGCCGGCACGACTTTTTTAAATTGTTCGGTATCGATCATCGCCAACGCGCGCGTGATGATCGTGTTCCACGCGCGACGATCCGGCAACACCTGATCTAAGCTGCCGTGATGATCGAAGTCAGGCAAATGACCGACGGGCGGGGTTAAACAATCCAGCGCCGCCAACGCCTCATGCGCGTCTGAAATGATGTTTGACGCCACAGCCGATTGTGAAGCTATGTGGCAGAAAAGCGTTAAGGTTTGCCCCAAAACACGCCATTCAAATCGCGGCAAAAACCAAAAATCGTGAATGCCTTTTTGCGCGTCGCTCGCCGGCAACGGAAAGGCGTTGATGCCCCAAAGGCGTAAGTCGGGATGAAGCGCGCGGTTGCGTCCATGATGAGCGGCGCTGTCCATTGCGCTGTCAATGTTGTTATAGATTTTGACCGCGCCCACGGTCGCGCAGTAATGATCACCCTTATTTTCACCGTGCGCATGATCGGTGTCGCGCGGCATCCAAAATAACTTTGGATAATCGCTTTGCACGTGGAGCAAAGATAACAACATTTCCGGCGTCATGGATGCGTCACACGTCGCGCTCAAGGTGATGATGCCGTCGGTAGAAAGCGGTGCGCTGTTCAAAAACGAACGGAGTTGATCGGCAATCGCGGTTTTGAGTGTGTCAAACCAAGAAGCGTTCATTATTTCAACGAGTGATATTATCGACAATCACGCCGCCGCCCAAGCAGGTCTCCCCTTCATAAAATACGGCGTATTGTCCGGGCGTGGGTGTCCATTGAGGCGTGTCAAACTGCGCCTTCCAAAGGTCGGCATCGTGGGCATCGGGGGTCAAACGACACGGCGCGTCGGGCATACGGTAGCGCAGTTTGGCGGAAATCGCGCTTCCCCCCTCCGGCGGCGCGCCGGCAATCCAGTGCAACGCGCGAATCCATACGGTGGATTGATACAAAAGCGGATGATCGTGCCCCTGTGCCACCACCAGAGTATTGTCGGCAAGTCTTTTTTGCGCGACAAACCACGGCGTTTCATGCGCGTTTTTCACGCCGCCTATCCCCAGCCCCTGCCGCTGCCCTAAGGTGTAATACGCCAAGCCTTGATGGGTGCCCAAGATCGCCCCTTCGGGGGTGACGATGTTGCCCGGCGTTTTGGGCAGATAGCGCGACAAAAACTCGCGGAACGGACGCTCACCGATGAAGCAAATCCCGGTGGAGTCTTTTTTTTGCCACGTGGGGATGTGGTGGGTTTTGGCCAACGCGCGAACGTCGGATTTTTTCAGCGTCGCCAAAGGGAATCGCGCGGGTTTTAATTGCGCCTGCGTTAGGCGATGCAAAAAATAACTTTGGTCTTTGGAAAGATCGCGCGCCTTTTTGAGCCGCGTGAATGCGCCGTGTTCCACACCCGCGTAATGCCCGGTGGCAATCGCATCCGCGCCTAATTGCATGGCGTGATCCAAAAACGCGCGAAATTTGATTTCGCTGTTGCACAACACGTCGGGGTTGGGGGTGCGTCCGGCTTCGTATTCCGTCAGAAAATGCGCAAAAACCCGTTCTTTGTATTCGGCGGAAAAGTTGACGGCTTCAAGCTCGATACCGATCACGTCGGCGCACGCGGCGGCGTCGATTAAATCTTGACGCGACGAACAGTAAAGGTCGGTGTCGTCATCTTCCCAATTTTTCATAAAGACGCCAACCACCTCGTGGCCTTCCTGCTTTAAAAGCCACGCGGCGACGGAGGAATCAACCCCGCCGGACAAACCGACAATAATGCGCTGATGCAATTTTTGAGACACGGAAACGAGTAAGGGTAAAAGTGTGTATTTTAATCGGAATCAGGGGTTCAGGTATCAGGTCAGCGTAGGGGGCGCCGCCCTCGGCGCCCCGAATACAAAACTCGAAATCAAATCCTCCTCTCCGCAATTCCTCACCTCGTCATTGCGGGCAGTCCTGCCGTAGGCAGGCAGACCCGCAATCCGGTTTTTCGATGTTTTTTCCGGGCGAGGCAAGCCTCGCCCCTACTTGAGATTCCGCGTTTTGCAATGTTTCCTTTCGGGACGCTGTGGACAGCGCCCCCTACGCCTAATTCCTGAACCCCGCCGCCTCAAAAAATAATTATGAAAAAATACCAAAAAAATGTTCACATCGCAAAAAACTGTGCTAATCTTTCCTCACGTAAATAATTTACGTGACGTTGTTTAAGCCGCGCCTCTGCTTTTTGGCAAAGGCACTTTTTGAAAAAATTTTATCTTTTTAGAAAGATATGATGTTTTTTTATACTTTAATTTTTGTGAAGGAGTTTTGCAATGAAAGATATTTACCTCAAGATAGATAATCCTAGCGTTAAAGGCGAGAGCGCCGATAAAGACCACGCAGATTGGATTGAATTATCGTCGTTTTCGCACTCAATCGTGCAACCCAAGAGCGCGACTGCGTCAACCGCCGGTGGTCACACCTCCGAGCGTGTAATGCACGCTGATATTGTAGTTGTCAAAGATGAAGATTTATCTTCGCCTCTCTTGGCTCAATACTGCTCCGGCGGTCAAACGTTTGACCAAATCACAATCGAATTTTATCGCGCAGACGGCGAAGGCAATCGCGTGTTGTACAAAGAGGTCAAACTGAAACACGCCATCATCAGTTCAATTGCCACTGAAGCCTCAGGCGCAGGCGTTCCTTCAGAACGGCTGACATTTAAATACGCAGCCATTCAATGGAAATACACGAAACAGAAGATTGGCGGCAACCAAAGTGGCGTCACTCAAGGTGCTTGGAGTCTTACCAAGAACGACAAAACGTTCTCAGTGTAATCACCCTAGGAGAAAACCATGCTCCATATAACTGCGGAAGGGAAAATTTACCATCCGAAGGTTAAGCCCGCCCTTCGTCCCGGTCTTGCAAGTGGCGATATGAAGGTTATTCATGGAATTGTTGTTCATCAGACTGATTCGCCAACGACTCTATCTACAATGAACACGTACATGAAGAGAGAGAAAGAAGGAGGTACAGTAGGAGCACATTTCTTAATTGATCCGGACGGAACAATTTACCAAACCATGTCTCTTTTAAAGAGAACTGATCACGTAGGACCATTTTTAATCCCTCGTTGTTTGGTTAAAGGAGAGTGCGAGCCTTTCAAACTTACTGAGAAAATC
>JAIRPA010000122.1 GCA_031257235.1 Burkholderiales bacterium
TGTACACAATCACGATATAAGCCCCGGTGGGGCCTGCAATCTGATAGCGGGAACCGCCCAAGGCAGACACGATGAAGCCCGCGATGATCGCGGTAAACAATCCGGCTTGCGGCGTCACACCGGAGGCAATGGCAAAAGCCATCGCAAGCGGGATGGCGACCACACTGACCGTCAACCCCGCGGCTAAATCGGCTTTAAAAGATTGAACGGTATAGTTTTCAATACAACGCAACAACGCGGGGCGGAAAAACGCCGAGGCGGGACGAAGAAAGGCAGGAAGTGCCATGATGATCTCGTGTGGTTATTTGATTTTCATTCCGGGTTTTGCGCCCTGATCCGGGGTAAAAAGAT
Source organism: Burkholderiales bacterium (assembly GCA_031257235.1). GTDB lineage: Bacteria > Pseudomonadota > Gammaproteobacteria > Burkholderiales > Casimicrobiaceae > UBA931. The sequence goes on from JAIRPA010000122.1 coordinate 352, forward strand.
AAATGCCCCCTTCAGGTTCTGAGGCGGCAAGAACCATGCCTTCCGACACGCCGAATTTCATTTTTCGGGGGGCTAAATTGGCGACCACCGGCGTCAATCGCCCGATTAAGTCTTCGGGCTTAAAGGCTTTTTTGATGCCGGCAAAAATGGTGCGCGGTTGGTCTTCGTTGAGGTCAACGGTCAAACGAATCAATTTGTCCGAGCCTTCCACCGCCACGGCGTCGACAATTTTGCCGACGCGCAAATCCATTTTGGCAAAATCCTCGATGGTAATGGGGGGCAACGCAGGCACGGCGTCAGACGGATTTTGTTTTTTTTGAGGAGCGGGGTCTGCCGGCGGCTCTAATAAGCGGTCGATTTGTTTGGGATCAATCCGCGCCATTAAATGTTCGTAATCCCGAATGAGATGGCGGGCGGGCAGGCAGGCGGCGGCGTCTTTTGCCTTCAAGGGCGCGATGTTTAAAAAACGCTCGACGTCGGCGGCAAGACGGGGCAGAATCGGCTTTAAATAAAGCGTTAAAAGGCGGAAGCATTCCAGCGTGGCGGAACACACGGTGTGCAAATGCGCGCGTTCTTCGTCGGTCAACGCATCAAAGCGTTTTGCCAAAGCCCAAGGCGCTTCTTGATCCCAATAGGTATTCACGGCATCGGCAAGCTCCATGATTTTACGCACCGCGGCGGAGAACTGCCGACGGTTGAATTGAGCGGCTAGCGTGTCTGCCTCACTTTTGACTTTGCCGACAATATCCACATGATCAAAGCGATCCGACAAGGCGTTTGCAAAATACTTTTTGATGAAGGGCGCCGCACGGCTGCCGATGTTCACAAACTTGCCGATCAAATCACTGTTGACCCGCGCGACAAAATCATCGGGATTAAAATCAATGTCTTCGATTTTGTCGTTTAACTTGGCGGCAAGATAATAACGCAACCATTCCGGGTTTAAGTTTAAGTCTAAATAACGTTCGGGGTTGATGCCCGTGCCGCGCGATTTAGACATTTTTTCTCCGGAGAACGTGATGAACCCATGCACGCAGATTTTATCGGGAACATGATAAGGACTCCCCGCAAAACGCATCATCGCCGGCCAAAACAGCGTGTGAAAATAAATAATATCTTTTCCGATGAAATGGATTTGATTTAAATGATCGCGCGATAAGTAATCTTCAAGAGCGATGTTGTCTTTTGCCAAACACGCTTTGAGGCTTGCCAGATAACCGATGGGCGCGTCAAGCCACACATAAAAGTATTTTCCCGGCGCGTCGGGGATTTCAATACCAAAATAGGGCGCGTCACGCGAAATATCCCAATCAATGATGGCGCTTTTGCCGTCTTGATCGCCCAGCCACTCATTGATTTTGTTGACGACTTCTTCCTGCAGGCGGTCTTTTTGCGTCCATTCACGCAAAAAATCAATACATTGAGGATCAGACAACCTGAAAAAGAAATGCTCGGATTGTTTCAAGACCGGCGTGGCGCCGGAAAGGGTGGAGCGCGGATGAATCAATTCGGTGGGACTATACACGGCACTGCATTGCTCACAAGCGTCTCCGTATTGATCTTGGGCGTGACAACGCGGACACTCCCCTTTGATAAACCGATCGGGCAAAAACATGTTTTTTACCGGATCATAGAATTGTTCAATGGTTTTACGGTCAATCAAACCGTTGGCTTTCAATCTTCGATACACGTCTTGAGACAAAGCGACGTTTTCGGGGGAATCCGTGCTGTGCCAATGGTCAAACGAAATCAAAAAACCGTTTAAGCATTTAGGGCGGGTCGCCGCGATTTTTGCCACCAAGGCTTTAGGCGTGGTGCCCTCGGATTCGGCTTTGACCATAATCGCCGCGCCGTGAACGTCGTCCGCACCCACAAAATAAAGCGTGTCGTTTTCATTCAATTGCATCCGCGTGTGACGAACAAAAATATCGGCTTGAATATATTCGGTGATGTGACCGACGTGGAAAACGCCGTTTGCGTAGGGTAATGCTGTGGTTATAAAATAATGGCGTGGTGTGGACATGATGAAATTGCCGCCGGCAAAAGCGTTCATTCTAGCAAATTCAGGAATAAAGGGACTAAAATGCAGACTTTTTACAGTCGCGGAAATGTCGTTTATGCCATCAACAAGCACCCGTCTGACGGACGCGCAAAAAGCCACTCTTGAAGCAAGCGTTCGCGCGCGGCTCAAATCCATGATTGACGCCAACCCCGAATCGGAGTTTGTGTCGGAAAAATCCATTCCATCCGTGCAGGTGGACGGGCAAATCATCAAAATTAACATTGCCTTGCCGTATCCCGCGCGAAGCCGTCACGCGGCGTTGTCGGCGCAGGTCAAAAACGCGGTCGATGAGCTTCAATCGGGGCTTGACGTGGAGGTCACCCTCTCGCACAAAATCGTCGCCCGCGCCGCGCAGAAAAACGTCAAATTATTGCCCGAAGTCAAAAACATCATAGCGGTGGCATCGGGGAAGGGCGGGGTCGGAAAATCCACCACGGCGGTCAATTTGGCGTTGGCACTCTTAGCCGAAGGCGCGAGCGTGGGGCTTTTAGACGCCGATATTTACGGACCTTCCCTGCCCACGATGCTGGGCGTTCATGCGCGCCCGACTTCAGAGGATGGGGAAACGATTGAGCCTATCATGGCGCACGGCTTACAGGTGATGTCCATCGGTTTGATGGTGGATGACGCCGAGCCGATGATTTGGCGCGGCCCCATGGCCACCCAAGCGCTGGATCAGCTGTTGCGTCAAACGCGGTGGCGGGCGCTTGACTATCTGGTGGTTGATCTGCCTCCCGGCACGGGAGACATTCAATTAACCTTGGCGCAGCGCGTGCCGGTGACCGGCGTTTTAATCGTGACCACCCCGCAAGACATCGCGTTAATCGACGCGCGCAAAGGGTATACCATGTTTGAAAAAGTCGGCGTGTCGGTGATCGGGATTGTTGAAAACATGAGTATTCATGTGTGTTCCCAATGCGGTCACGCCGAGCCGATCTTCGGTGAAGGCGGTGCCGCGAAGATGAGCGAGGATTATCACATTCCCGTTTTAGGAGCGTTACCGCTTTCCCGCGCGATTCGTGAAGAAGCCGACAGCGGCAAACCGACGGTGATTGCCTCGCCTGAAAGTGCCGCCGCTCAAATGTATTTGGCGATTGCGCGTCAAGCGGCGATGGCGCTTGCCAAAAAGCCGGTTGACTTTACGTCAAAGTTTCCGAACGTCGTGGTGAAGTCTTAAACCCTCCTAACACAATAATGTCTTCCTTATTAGCTTTTCACAACGTCTCAAAAAGTTATCGGGTCAACGATGCTCTTGTTCCGGCGTTGCATGATATAAATTTATCGGTATCTCAAGGAGAAATCTACGGAGTGATCGGGCATTCCGGCGCGGGAAAATCCACGCTGATTCGTCTCATCAATTTACTGGAGCGTCCCACAAGCGGTTCCATTTGGGTGGATGGGCAAAATCTCATGGAGTTGAACGATCAGGCGCTGCGTGACATGCGCCGAAAAATCGGGATGATCTTTCAACATTTTAATTTGTTGTCGTCGAAAACCGTCGCGCAGAATATTGCGTTTCCGCTGGAGATTGCCAAATGTTATACCGCAGATGAGATCAAACGACGGGTCGGCGCGTTGATGGATCGCGTGGGGTTGGGCGATCAAGCGCACAAATACCCGGCGCAATTATCGGGCGGGCAAAAACAGCGGGTGGGCATTGCGCGCGCTCTAGCCAACGAGCCGCGCGTCTTGTTGTGCGATGAAGCCACCAGCGCGCTTGATCCGCAGACCACGCAATCGGTTTTGCGATTGTTGAACGAAATTAACGTCGATTTAAAATTAACCATTGTTTTGATCACGCACGAAATGAACGTGATTCGTTCTTTGTGCGACCATGTGGCGGTATTGGATGGCGGCAGGGTGATGGAAGAAGGAAAGGTGTCGGATGTGTTTTTGCATCCCCAACATGAAACGTCGCGTCGCTTTGTTTACGAATCCGAAGCGTGGGACGAATCCACCATTGCCGCGGCGTTTGCGCACGTCAAAGGAAAACTTGTCCGTCTGACCTTTCGCGGCGATAAAACCTATGAGCCGGTATTGAGTTCTGCCATGAGGGAACACGATATTGAGTTTTATATTGTGTCCGGGCGTATCGATAAAATTAAAAATGTTCCGTATGGTCAGCTGGTGATCAGTTTAAACGGCAAACAAATTGACGAAGCGTTGGCGTATTTTCGCGCGCGCGAGATTAGGGTTGAGGAAATGCGATGACGGCAATACTATTGAACATTCCCTGGGCGGAAATCGGTGAAGCCACCCTAGATACTTTACTGATGTTGTCGTTATCTTTGGCGGCCACGGTGATCATTGGGTTACCGTTGGGCGTGATGCTGTTTTTAACGGGCAAAAGACAATTATTAGAGCAGCCGATTTTTTATAAAGTGACTTCTTTTGTGGTCAACTTGTTGCGATCGGTGCCGTTCATTATATTGTTGATCGTGATGATGCCGCTCACGGAAATTCTCATTGGGACATCCTTGGGGGTTCGCGGGTCGATCCCGCCTTTGGTGGTGGGGGCGGCACCGTTTTTTGCGCGCTTGGTGGAGACAGCTCTACGCGAGGTTGATCGCGGTATTATAGAGGCAACGCAGTCGATGGGCGCGACCACACGCCAAATTGTATTGGGCGCGCTGATCCCCGAAGCCTTGCCGGGAATCATCGCCGGCGTGACGGTCACCGCGATTGCGCTGGTTTCTTATACGGCAATGTCGGGGGTGGTCGGGGGCGGCGGATTAGGCGATCTTTCCGTTCGTTATGGGTATCATCGCCACCAGAACGATGTGATGGTTGTCACCGTGTTTTTGCTGGTCGTGCTGGTGCAATTACTGCAAATGTTCGGCGATCGGTTGGTGTTAAAATTTTCGCGTCGATGAACAATGGACAACGATTTGGGGTCGATGGCGAATCATGGCGGGGCAAAAAAATCCCCGTGGTGTTAATGACATAAGTCGGCAATCACAAGACTTTTTACCTAATAGTATAGAAAGGGTTTTTATTATGAAACGGTTTTTTTATGGGCTTTTAACGGTTTTGTTGGGTTTTTCGGTGAGTGCTTTTGCGGCTGAAAAACTGGTGGTGGGCGCCACTCCGGTGCCGCATGCGGAAATGTTGGAGTTTTTAAAACCGATGTTGGCCAAAGAAGGAGTCAACCTTGAAGTTAAAGTATTTACGGATTATGTCCAGCCGAATCTTCAGGTGGCGCAGAAAAATTTGGACGCGAATTTTTTTCAACATCAACCGTACTTGGATGACTTCAACAAAAGCCGCAAGACGACATTAGTCTCGGTGGCGGGCGTTCACATCGAGCCTTTTGGCGCGTACTCCAATAAAATCAAAAGTTTAGATCAATTGCCGACGGGCGCGATTGTGGCGATTCCCAACGATGCCACCAACGGCGGGCGCGCCTTACTCTTATTGGCAAAACATCAGGT
>JAIRPA010000033.1 GCA_031257235.1 Burkholderiales bacterium
GATGATGGCAGCGGTGGTCGTTCCCAACCTCATGGGGCGCACGGACGAAGCGCGAATTGCGGCAGCGCAAACCGACATTCAAACCATCATGAGTGCGTTAAAACTCTATAACTTGGATAACAGTCGCTTTCCGACCGCCGAGCAAGGGCTTGCCGCATTGGTCGAACGCCCCACCCTTCCCCCCGAACCGCGCAACTATAAAAAAGGCGGCTATTTGGAACGTCTGCCGATGGATCCCTGGGGCAATCCCTACCAATACTTAAACCCCGGACTGCACGGCAAGGAAGTGGAAGTTTACAGCTTCGGGCGAGACGGCACCGCCGGCGGCGAAGGAATTGACGCGGATATTGGGAGTTGGTAACCGAGTTCGGCAAAAAGTGGACCTTTTTGCCGGAAGTGATTTCCAAAAAAGTACCGGCGAAGCCGGATACTTTTTTGCGTAGGGGCGAGGCTTGCCTCGCCCGAAAAGCGCAAACCCCGTCATTCTGCGCGAAGCCTGCGACAGCAGGCGAAGTCGCAGAATCCACACCGCCGTTCCACCAAAAAAGGATCAGGGTTTCCCTGTCCTTTTTTGCTGACTTCAACCGGCAAAAAGTAGAGGTGTACTTTTTGCCGAACCCCTGATTCCTGATATCTGATCCCTGAACCCCGAACTGCCCAAAAGTAAACCCCTACTTTTGGGCAAATCCCTCCGCCAATTTTTTGGCAACCGGGGTGTTCTTGAGTCTGACGTAACGGGGAACGCCGTCTTTGAAAGGCGGCGGTGCTTCGCCTTTGATAAGCGGCGACAAATACGCGCGGGCATGTTGGGTAATGCCGTAACCGTCTTTGGTAATAAAATTCTTCGGCAACATTTTTTCGCGGTTGGCAACTTTTGCCAAAGGAGCGGCTTCAATCTTCCACCGATAAGGTCGATCGGAGGTGCGAATAATGGCGGGCATCATGGCGTTTTTGCCTTCCAACGCAAAACGGACGGCAAATTTGCCGACCGCAAAAGCCTGTTCTAAATCGGTCTTCGAGGCTAAATGTCTTGCCGCGCGTTGTAAATAATCCGCAACCGCCCAATGATATTTATAGCCCAGCTTTTCTCGGATGATTTGCGCGATTTTGGGTCCGATGCCGCCTAATTGCGCGTGCCCAAAAGCATCCCGCGTTCCTGCCTCACCCATCAGTTGACCTTCGGCGTTTTTTAATCCTTCCGACACACCGACACAACAATAACCAAAAGTATCTATCTTATTTTTAACGGCGCGCAAAAACTTTTCTTCGTTGAACACCACTTCGGGAAACAACAAAACCAGAGGAATCGGGGTGGCGGCATCTTCCGCCAAGCCGACAGCCGCGGTGATCCAACCGGCGTGACGCCCCATGACTTCCATCACAAAGACTTTGGTCGAGGTTTTCGCCATAGACGCCACATCAAAAGCGGCTTCACGCATGGACGTTGCCACATACTTGGCCACCGACCCGAAACCCGGACAATTATCGGTTAAGATCAAATCGTTATCGACGGTTTTGGGAACATGGATGGCTTGAAGCGGATAATTCATTTTTTCGGCGATTTGCGAAACTTTCAAACAGGTGTCCGCAGAATCATTCCCGCCGTTATAAAAAAAATAACCGATGTTGTGTGCGCGAAAAACTTCAATCAACCGCTCGTATTCGGCACGCGATTCTTCCAAGCCTTTTAATTTATAGCGACACGACCCAAACGCGCCGGAAGGGGTTTCTTTTAGGGCGGCAATGGCGGCGGCGGACTCTTTGGACGTGTCGATCAAGTCTTCGGTCAGTGCGCCGATGATGCCGTTTCTTCCGGCAATCACCCGCCCGATTTTTGTTTTATGTTGACGCGCGGTCTCAATGACCCCGGCGGCTGAAGCATTGATGACGGCCGTCACGCCGCCGGATTGCGCATAAAAAGCATTACGAGGACTCATTTTCTTTCTCCAATAAGTTTTCTTCTTTCTTTTCCTTCATCGTTTCAATCAACGCGACCTGCATACTTGCGTGCAGTTTTCTGAAGCGATCGCGCAACAGCCAACCAAAAAGCGCGAACGAGGCCAACATCAATAATAATTGCCCCAGCGTCGGCAATAAGGTTGAACTCAACCCGATGATGAACAATAAAAATACGATGATGGTAATTAAAGGAATCAATTCCGAAATCAGCCGACGAACCGATTCCGTGTAACGTCCCGCCAGCATCGGAGAAACACCGGTCTCCGCCAAAATCATACTCAAGGCTTTGAGTTTGCCGTACGCGGCAAGCAAACACGGTAACGACAAAATCACCGACGCACACCACGCCAAGACCGACGCCAAAATAGGCGGCACCCACAAGCGTTCAAGCATGACGACAAGATTCGGTAAAAAATAACTGCTGCCCAAAAAGATGGCGGTGACTAACGTCAAATTGATGAGCACCTGAATCACGATGCGGCGAATGATTTTTGCGCGCAATGCGTTGTCACCTGAGGGTTGAATATGTTGCAACCACGTGGTGTACATTTGACTTACATAAACGATTTTGCCGGGCATGAACTTCGACGTAATCCGCATGAACGGACCCGTCCATTGAATTAAATACGGCGTTAATAACGAAGTGACCGCCGCCACCGCCACTGCAATCGGGTATAAAAATTCACCGGTGACGTGCAGGGTTTGCCCTAACGCCGCGATGATGAAAGAAAATTCGCCGATCTGCGATAAGCCCATCCCGACTTGCACGGAAGTTTTCGCGCTGTGACCGGCGATGAACGTCGCGCCGCCGCAGGCAATGAATTTACCCAACACCACCACAATCGTAATTAAGAGGATGGGGCCCGCATAGCGGATCAATACCGAAGGATCAAATAAAAGACCGATGGCCACGAAAAACACGGCGGAGAACATGTCACGAATCGGCGCGATGATTCTTTCGATTTTAAAAATCTGCCGCGATTCGGCAATGATGGCGCCGATCACAAACGCGCCTAACGCCACGCTGTAATCCAGCTTAATCACGATCAGGCAAAACCCAAAGCAAAGCGCCAACACGGTGGTTAATAAAATTTCGTCGCTTCTGAATTTGTCCACATACGCCAATAAACGCGGCACAATCAAAATACCCAACACCAGCGACACCACCATGAAGAGCGACAACTTGCCCAAAGTTTTTACCACAGCATACGTGGCGATTTCGCCGCCGGTCATCGCAATGGAAGATAAGAGCGCAATCATGCCGATGGCCAAGATGTCTTCAATGATTAAAATGCCGAAGATCAACTCGGCAAACGATTCTCGTTTTAAACCCAAATCATTTAAAACTTTGATGATGATGGTGGTGGAAGAAACCGATAACATCGCGCCTAGAAAGATCGCGTTCATGGTTCCCCATTCAAAGAAGGTGGCCACTTGAAAGCCGATCCACATCATCACCGCGATTTCGGCAAGCGATGCCAAAAGCGCCGTCAACCCCACCCCCGCTAATTTTTTTAAACTGAACTCAAGCCCCAACGCGAAAAGCAAAAAGACAATCCCTAAATCCGCCAAGATGTTGATGGTGCCTGTGTCGTGAATCAACCCAAACGGAGGCGTGTTGGGACCTAAAATCACGCCCGCCAAAATATAACCCAACACGACCGGTTGCTTGAACCGATGAAACAAAAGCGTCATCACACCGGCAACCAGCATGACGAGCGCTAAATCTTGAATAAACCCTGCAGCGTGCATAAAAATCAAATTTCCAAATGAGCGGCTATTCTAACTGTTCTTAGTTTTCTCATGTCGTTTTTTGGCGATTGACTGCCTCTTGAAGAAGGCGAGTGTTTGGAATGTGCATCATTGCAAAACAACTTCCCCGCCTCCATGAAAACTTTGCAACACTGACCTCCCGATCCCTTGGCACAACTTTAAGTGTGAGGCTTTTGCAAAAGAACGCTTCGTTTGAAGGTGAGGGCGTTTAGTCTCCAAACGAATAAGTTTGGGCGATACTTTCTTTGCAAACCGGCGTTGGGTGGGGATCAACATCCTTTCGGGCAAAATGGGGAGGTTTTGCAAAGGGCTAAACCTTCTCATCCCACACGTCCGACATGATTTCCCGTGCGAAACACATGCTTTTCTCAAGAAACCCTCCCCCAAAAATCTCATAAGGCATAATTCTTGCTAGAGGCATCACTTTCTGATATTCTTTTAGCTATAAATTCGATATTTGAATTTATATAGAGAAATCAGACTTACAACTTCAATACTATTAAAAAGGGGAAACAATGACAAAACAGTCTTATAAGGGGCTATTTCGCTCCCTGGCGATATTGATGGCGGTTTTCATGCTCGCGCTGACCACGGCTTGCGGTGGCGACGGCAACGGGAACGGCGGATCGTCCTCCTCCATCAGCGGCGGCACCGGCGGTGACGGAAGCGGAAGCGGCAGCAACGGCGGTGACGGAAGTGGCAACGGCAGCAACGGCGGTGACGGAAGTGGCAACGGCGGCACCGGCGGTGGTGACGGTAGCGGTAACGGTGGCACCGGTGGTGACGGAAGCGGCAGCGGCGGCACCGGCGGCGGAAGCGGCGGCGACGGAAGTGGCAACGGCGGTAACGGAAACGGTACCACCGGTGAAATCGGCAACCAACAGGAGCTGGTCGATAAATTAACGCAAACCCCGGACGGCAACTTTGAGCTGACCGCAGATATTGTCATCACCGGCAACTGGAAACCCATTGTTGACAGCAACGGTGGCGGCTTTACCGGCACGCTCAACGGCAACGATCACACGATTAAATTCGAGAACGTGACCGTCACGCCGGAAGTCATCAACGGTGTGGAACATGTCGGTTTGGTGGGCATCAACAAAGGGACGATTCAAAACGTCATCGTTGAAGGCACGCTGGAATACAACGCGTCGGGGAGTGGCGATGTTTATGTAGGCGCGATTGCCGGCACCAACGAAAACGGCGGCACGATCAAAAACAGCAAATCCAAAGCGGACATCAAACTGGTCATTGCCCGTCCGTACAACATCATCGGCGCCATCGGCGGAATTGTCGGAAATCACGCGGAAGGCATCATTGAAGGTGTCGCCAACCTTGGCAATATCACCTTAGAGCACGAAGGTGGCCCGGCGTCACCGGGATGTAGCGGCGGCGATAACAACGGATTTGCCGGAGGCGTTGTCGGTCGGCTACGCAACAACGGTGTCTTGAAAAACAGCTACAACACCGGAAACATCACCAATGAGA
>JAIRPA010000078.1 GCA_031257235.1 Burkholderiales bacterium
GCGCCGCCGGATTCGGAGGTCTTGCCCTTCATCATGCAGCCTGAAGGGGTGGGGCGCTTGTTCGCGCTGGATAAAATGGCGGAAGGCCCGTTCCCGGAACACTATGAGCCGATGGAATCGCCTGTCAAAGAAAATCCGTTGCATCCTAAAGTCACGCATTCGCCGACGGTGCGCATGTTCACGCGCGACGCGGCAGAGCTGGGGCATTCCGATGATTTCCCGTATGTGGCCACCACGTATCGTTTGACCGAACACTTCCATACGTTGACCAAGAACGCGACCTTAAACGCGATCACGCAACCGGAGGCGTTTGCCGAAATCAGCGAAACCTTGGCGGAAAAACTCAAGGTGAAAAACGGCGACATGATTAAAGTCACCTCCAAACGCGGACACGTGAAAGTCAAAGCGATGGTGACAAAACGTGTTGCGGCGTTGAACGTCAACGGGAAATCCATTGAAGTGGTCGGCTTGCCGATACACTGGGGCTTTAAAGGCGCGGCGCGAAAAGGATTTTTAACCAACGTGTTGACGCCGTCGGTGGGAGATTCCAATTCGCAAACGCCGGAATTTAAAGCGTTTCTGGTGAATGTTGAGCGCGTCTAGGAGAATTTATCATGTCACTTCAAACACAAGACTATACGGCGCGCTCGGCCACCAATAAGCTGACGCCGCCGCCCAAAGCAAGGGAACACGTCGATGAAGTCGCCAAGCTGATCGACGTGTCGATTTGCATCGGTTGCAAAGCGTGTCAGGTTGCCTGCTCGGAATGGAACGATTTACGCGAAGAGGTCGGAGTGAATGTCGGCAAAATCGACAATCCCTTAAACCTCTCCGAAAACACATGGACGGTCATGCGTTACAACGAAATCGAAGAGAACGGCAAACTGCAATGGCTGATTCGCAAAGACGGGTGTATGCACTGCGCGGATCCCGGGTGTCTTAAAGCCTGTCCTTCTCCGGGCGCGGTGGTCAAACACGCAAACGGAATTGTCGATTTTGTGTCGGAGCATTGCATTGGTTGCGGGTATTGCGTGACGGGTTGCCCGTTCAACGTGCCGCGCATCAGCAGTAAAGACAAACACGCGTACAAATGCACGTTGTGTGTGGATCGCGTGAGCGTGGGGCAGGAGCCTGCCTGTGTCAAAACCTGCCCGACCGGCGCGATTCGATTCGGCACCAAAGAAGACATGAAACATGTCGCGGAAGGGCGCGTTTCCGAACTGCAGTCGCGCGGATTTCAGCACGCGGGCTTGTATGATCCCAAAGGCGTGGGCGGCACGCATGTCATGTATGTGTTGCATCATGCGGACAGACCGGAGCTCTACAACGGGTTGCCCAAAAACCCGACGATCTCGCCTTTGATTCGTTTCTGGAAAAATATCTTCAAACCTTTGGCGGCGGCAGGTTTTGCGGTCACGTTCATTGCGGCGTTGATGCACTATCTTGCGATCGGTCCGATCGACCCTGAGGTGGAACACGGCAAGGAGAAAAGTCATGGCTGATCAAGCGAAACTTTTGAATACCGACACAATGGTTCAACGGCATTCTTACGCGGCACGGTTGGGGCATTGGGTCACGGTGTTGTGCTTTTTGGCGGTGACGATCTCCGGCATCGGCTTATTTTTTCCGTCGTGGCGGATTTTATTGTCGCTGGTTTTTGGAACGCCGCAAATGGCGCAGGTGTTGCATCCGGTGTTCGGCATCGGGATGGTATTAGGCTTAGCGGTGCTGTTTGTCAAAAACGTCGCGCACGCGTTGCCTGAAAAAGACGACATTCAATGGTTTGCCAATGTGGTCGAAATCCTCAAAGGGCGCGAACACGAAGTGGTTGAAGTCGGGCAATACAACGCCGGACAAAAAGCATTGTTTTGGAAGATCATGGGATTGGCGGCAGCGTTGCTGATCACGGGTTTGATCGCGTGGCAACCCTATTTTGCGCCGTATCTTCCGGTGGCACTCGTGCGCTTGTGCGTGGTGTTGCATTCGTTGGCGGCGTTCGTGCTGATCTTGGGCATCTTTGTTCATGCGTACATGGCGTTTTGGTACAAAGGAACGATACGCGGCATGGTGCATGGCACCGTGACCCGCAAATGGGCGGCCATTCATCATCCGAAGTGGTTGAGGAAAGTGGAAAAATCGTAGGAGAGGAGACGCCCAAAAGTGAAAACCTACTTTTGGGCGGAACAAATTTCCAAAAAAAGGACAGGCAAAGCCTGATCCTTTTTTTATATAAACGGCGGAAAAACCGGATTGCGGGTCGGAGCCCGCTTGTGACACCGCCTTTCTTACCAAAAAGTATCCGGCTTCGCCGGTACTTTTTGGGTGACTTCTACCGGCAAAAAGTAGGGGTTCACTTTTTGCCGAACTTCTGATTCCCGATTACGGCGCGTAAGGATTTTTTCCGGTTTTCATTCGGATTCTCAACGGGGTGCCTTTTAATTTAAAGGCGTCCAAGAAGAAGTGTTCCAAATAACGGACATAACTATCCGGCACGTCATTGAGCGCGTTTCCGTGGATCACGATCACCGGCGGATTCGACCCGCCCTGATGCGCGTACCGCAACTTCGGTCGCCCGCCTGCCGCGCGCGGCGGTTGTTGTTTTTCAACGGCCTGTTGCAAAAGCCGGGTCAATCGCGGCGTGGGCATCTTGCAGTGTGCCGCGGCAAAAGCGTCGTTCACAAAACTCATCAATTGCGGCAAACCTTTTTGTTCCAGCGCGGATAAGTGAAGAACCTGCGCAAAATTCAAAAACATCAGCTTTCGATCAAAATCGCGCTTGACGGCTTCGCGCGTGTCCGGCGGGAGTTTTTCCCACTTATTGATGCCGACCACCAAGGCGCGCCCGGCTTCCAAGATGTATGAGGCGATGTGCGCGTCTTGCTCGGCGATGTCTTGCCGCGCGTCTAAAAGCAAAATGACCACATGCGCGTCGTCGATGGCTTGAAGGGTTTTGACAATCGAAAACTTTTCGATCGCTTCGGTGGTTTTACCGCGCCGCCGAATGCCCGCGGTGTCGATCAAGGTATAGCTTTTGTCGTGATAATCAAAATCGAGGTAAATCGAATCCCGCGTGGTGCCGGGTTGGTCAAACGCAATCACGCGCTCTTCGCCCAAAAGCGCGTTGATGAGGGTGGATTTACCGACGTTCGGACGCCCGACAATGGCAACTTTGACCCGTTCCGGGGTGGGCTCTTCGTCCACGTCAAGCTCGGCAATGGTATCGGCGTCCAGCGGCATTCGGGCAAGCGCGAACTCGATCATTTCACGGACGCGGTCTCCGTGCGCCGATGAAATGGCCACCGGCTCGCCCAACGCCAATTCGTGGAACTCCAGAGTGGCGCGGGCGGCGTCCATCCCTTCAGACTTATTGACCGCCAGAATGATTTGCCGCCGACTGCGTCTCAAAAGCTCGGCAATGCGCTTATCTTGAGGGGTTAAACCGTCGCGCGCGTCCGTCAAAAAAATCACGATATCCGATTCGGCAATCGCCTGCTCGGTTTGTCGCGCCATTTCTTTGAAAATCCCGTCTTTGGCCACCGGCTCAAAGCCGCCCGTGTCGATCACCATGAACGGGCGGTCTCCGAGCCTGCCATGCCCGTAATGTCGGTCTCGCGTCAAGCCCGGAAAGTCGGCCACCAAGGCGTCGCGCGAGCGCGTCAAGCGGTTGAAAAGCGTGGACTTTCCTACGTTGGGGCGACCGACTAAAGCAATGGTGGGCAGCATGAGTTTATTTTTGTGTGAGGGCGTTGATGGCGGGCGTCTGCTTTTGGACGAATGCGATTATCGCGGAACAATCGCAAAGACGGTGCCGTCTTTGGTCTGCCAAATCATTTGATCACCATCGGCTTTGGGTTGAGCCGTCGGAGGCGTTGACTCGGTTTTGAGCCTGCCTAAGTAATGACCGTCTTCGTCGGAAAAGGTGTGCAACCAACCCTGATAATCAATCACCGCGACGTTGTGCCCGACCAATTGCGGCGCGCTCGGAAACCGTCCTTTTACGGTGTCGTTTTTCCACACGGAAACCCCCGTGCGTTTGTCCAGCGCGTGAACCACGCCAAAGTCGTCGGTGACATAAACGTAACGATGATCGGCAACCATGCCGGCGTAACTCGGAATCTCCCGCTCCCAAAGGATGGAACCGCGCATGATCTCAAAACACGCGACGCGTCCTTGAAACGCGCCCGCACAGATTTGATCGTCTTCCACGATGGGACGGCTGGTGACATCCGCGATGCGTTCAAGCTCGGTGGTGCCTTTGGGCGTGGCAACGTTGACATCCCACGCAATCGCGCCGGATTGAATGTCGATGGCCAAAAGCCGTCCGCCTGCCGTGCCGATAAAAACCCCGCCGCGGCTTGCCACCGCTCCCTCGGAATTGCGCACAATCAGCGCGGGCAGGGAACGCGGCACCATCCACTTTTGTTCGCCGTCGTTGGCAGAGAGCGCGAAAATGCGGTTATCGGCGGTCATCAGCACAACAAAACCTTCGGCAATCGTGGGCGGGGCGATGATCTCGCTCGACACTTTCGCGCGCCAGCGTTCTTCGCCTTCCGTCGAAAGCGCGATGACATCGCCTTCACCGGAGCCCACCACCACAATCGAACCGTCCGCGGCAGGACCTGCCGAGAGTTTTTTATCGGTATCCACCGTCCACAGCACGCGCCCGTTTTCGGCGTCGATCCGCACCACTTTGCCCTTTTGCGTTGCCGCGTAAATGCCTTCAAAGGTGATCGCCGGCGAGAATCCCAAACCCGCGCGCGACAAAGAGGTCTGCCATAAGACAGAAACGGGTGCCACAGGCGCGTCCGGCGCTAATTCGGGCGGTTTTTTTGCGGTAGACGAGCAACCGACGATGCCCAACACACATAACAACGAAATAAAAACTCGAAACATAAGTATTCTCTTCATCAATTTCAATTAACGGGATTCCGCGGGTTTTTGTTCCGGGGTTGCCGCTTGGGGAGGATCGGCGGCGACAACGGGGGAGGCGGGCGCGTCAGACTTCGTTTCCGGTTTGGGTTCGTCCAACAAAGACTGCGCGTGATCCAGCTTGGATAAAAGTACCGAGAAAAACCGTGATCCGCCGCCGTCCTGAGGAGCTTTGGAAAGCGCCAACGTATAAGCGGCAATGGCTTCTTTGACTTGATTTTGAGCCAAGAGGGCGTCGCCGCGTAAGTCGGCGAAAAGAGGCGTGAAGGCTTCGTGAGGTGGCGTCGATAAGAGTTTTAAGGCGCCCTCGTAATGGTTGCGGTCCACTTCGGTGGAGGCTAAGCGATACCGCGCGATGTCTTTTAATGCCGATTCAGAGGCGTTGTCGATCACCCATTTGAGCTGCGCCTGCGCTTCTTCTTCTTTGCCGGCATCCCAGAGCAATTTGGCGTACAAAAGCGCGGCGCGTGGGGCATACGCCGTGCCGGCATAGCCTGAAACCAGTTGGTTCATGGCGGTGGCGGCTTTGGCTTCGTTTTTGGATTGTTCGGCGTCCGCGACTTCAAAATAAAGCACCGACGCCGCATCGTGCTTTTGCGCCTGCCATTGACGCCACGCGGTGGTTCCCGCCAAGATCACCACGGCGAGGACGGCCACCGCCGTCACATACGCACCCCACTGCGCCCACCATGCTTTGATGTCCTCGATTTGCTCGCGTTCCTGATGGTCATAAACTGCCATGCTCTTGCTCCTTGTGCGCTACGATGAAGCGCCATTTTTAAAACTGCCTATTCTAACGCACATACTGGGGTCAGGGGTTCGGCAAAAAGTA
>JAIRPA010000097.1 GCA_031257235.1 Burkholderiales bacterium
GCTCATGGGCGCGCGGCGGGAAGGTGAATTGGCAGGCAGACGGGAAGGTGAGCTTGTAGGCAGACGGGAGGGTGAGCTGGAAGCTAATCGGATGGTTGCGAGGAATCTTTTGAAGAAAAGTTTTTCATGGGACGACGTAGCTGAAATCACCGGGTTATCGTTGAACGAAATTAAAGAACTTTCTCAAAAGAATACTCATTAGTGAAACAAAATGATCATTTCGGATTACATGTCAGAAAGGATGGGCTTTCTCGGATTAACGAGTGCTTAAATTTGCGTGGTGGCGTCGCACGTTAAAATAACTTTTTCATATTCTTTGTTAGTTTCCAAAACGCAACCCATCTTTCTTCGGGTATGTTTTCATAACCCTCTGTCTCCCATCGCCACCATTGTGCGAAAGCAGTCTTCGGATATATTTGGCGCAATATTTCCGCCGCCTTTTCCAACGTAAGACCAAGAGATTTTCTATAAAGCCTTAATTTTGCCTTATCTGGTCTTACCTCACTTACAGAAAAATCCCTCGATTCTTTCGCTATTTGTTCATAAAGGTTTTCATTCTCGAACCGAATCTTTTGCGTCTCTATATAAATATCCTTGCCTTCAACAATATTATCAAGCGCAAAGGAAACTCTCCGCTTATGAACATCAATGGCTTTTTGTAATGATAAATTTTCCACTTTAGACCCCGCAAAAATAAGGGAAAAACCACCGCTTAAAATCACTCCAAAATTAAAAGGGTGATAACGTGAAAGCGTTACGAAATGCGGATCATGCAAACCCCCGTCAACGGGGGCTGGGAAAACCCCTCTTTTTACCGCTTTCCCCTACCTCATCCCGTGTTGTGCGAGCCATGCGACAAGGCGCGTCCAGCCGTCTTCGGCTTCGGCTCGGCGAAAGCTCGGTCGATAATCCGCGTGGAAGGCGTGGGGGGCGTCGGGATAAACCACAATGGTGCTTTGATTGGCGTTTTTATTCGTGCTCTTTTTAAGGGCATCTTTCATTTGATCCACAGTCTCCAACGGAATGCCGGGGTCTTGCCCGCCGTACAAACCCAACACCGGTGCTTTGAGTTGATCGACGCATTCAATCGGTTGCTTCGGGGTGTTATCGGTCGCTCCTCCGGAGAGTCTTCCGTACCACGCGATGCCCGCCTTCAAGTGAGGTCGGTGCGCGCAATAAAGCCAAGTGGCGCGCCCGCCCCAACAAAAGCCGGTGACCGCCAGTTTGTCGGCATCGCCGCCGTGAGTGCCCGCCCAAGCGGCGGCGGCGTCTAAATCCGCCATCACTTCTTTGTCGGGGACTTTGGCGACCAGTTCGGACATCAAAAGTTGCACGTTCGTATAATGGCGCGGATCACCATATCGGGCGTACAGCTCCGGCGCTATCGCCAAATAGCCGAGTTTGGCAAACCGGCGACAAATATCTTTGATGTATTCGTGGACGCCGAAAATTTCTTGGATGACCAAAATCGTCGGCAGTTTTTTGCCGGTTTTGTTTTTGTCATCTTCTTGGGGACGTGCCGCATAAGCCGGCATCTCTCCATCGGCAACCGGAATGTTGAGGTCGCCGGCAATCAGCCGGGTGGCGTCGGTTTTGACCGCCGTCTGCGCGATGATCGGTTGCGTGGCAAGCGCGAACCCTGCCGATAATGAGGTGACGACAAAGCGGCGGCGCGAGAAGGGTTGATTCGGGTAAAGGCTGATCCAGTCTTGGTTTTCGAGGGTGTCGGGGGTTTTCACGGTATTCATGGTTTTATCCTAAAAGTTGGGGCATCGAGACGGGCATCTTGCCCCGATTTGACATTTCTGACAAGTGGACATTTTAAGACATGCGCGGGCAGATTTTTGGGGTGGGGCTTGCCGTTAAAAAGAGATTCTTATATAATCCCCCGTTCTTTTGACTAACCCAATAAAATTTTTGAGGAAAACATGGCAAATTCTGCGCAAGCCCGCAAACGCGCGCGTCAAGCAACGGCAACTCATGCCCGCAACACCGCTTTAAAATCAGCGTTACGTACCGCTGTGAAGAGCGTCAGAAAAGCGATCCTTTCGGGCAACAAAGAAGCCGCGCTGCAACAATTTCAGGCATCCCAAGCCTTGATTGATCGCATTGCCGACAAAAAAATCGTGCATAAAAATCTGGCATCCCGCACGAAATCCCGTTTGTCACAAGCTATTAAGGCAATGCCGTCTGCTTAATTGAGGTTCGGTTTGATTCCACAAAAAAACGCGGCATGTCCGCGTTTTTTTATGGGCGACCCGTAAGCGTCAAAAAATCCCCCTTTTTGACGAACCCCCGAAGTCGCGGAATCCATGCCGTCTTTTCTGATAGCATTTCTCTTTCTACCAAGACCGGTGACGCAAGTCGCGGAGCTTTCCCGATGCAAAAGATCATGGCGTTTTTGAAAATGAGGACATTGCCATTTGAGTCGCGGCACGGGCGGAGTTTTGCCGAAATTTCAAACCCAACCAAAGCGGCGGTGGTTTCGGGCGTATTCTTCGCGCATTTGGCGCTTTTTGGGATGTTGACCGTATTAACCGACGTGCCGCGTCGCGCGGTTGATGTCACGCCGGTGGACGTGCTGTTTCTCCGATCCGAAGCCCCTGCCATGCGCGTCGCTCCCGCCAACCTTGCCTCATCGGCAACGGCGCCGGCGACAAAACCTAAAGAAAAAGTAACCCCGCCTCAAAAGAGCCTCCCCCATCCCAACCCCGATTTTCTTCTTCCTTCTCCCAAAACCGAAACGGTGGTTCATGACATCCCCGATAAAACGCCTCCCTCCGACACGCTCATTTCTGACGCGCCGACGACGGCAGACGACACTGCGAGCGCGTCGGCGAGCGGGGCAAACACTCCTGCACGTTCCGATGCGCCCTCCGATGCCGGAGAGTTTGCCGCGTATCCGAACGCCAAAGAAATTCGTTACCGCGTGAAACCCGCGCCGATTTATCCGCCACGCGCGGCGCAGTTGAAAGAAGAAGGAAGGGTTATCGTGCGCGTCTTGATCGATGAGAACGGTGCGCCTAAAACAGCACGCGTCATGCAATCCTCAGGGTTTAAGCGCTTGGATGATGCCGCCTTAAACGCGGTCAGCCGAGCGCGGTTTTATCCTTACGAAGAGGGAGGAAGGGCTTATGCCGCGTGGGCGGATGTGCCCATAGCCTTTGCGTTGCCGCGATGATGCTATGCCTCATGTCATGGGTGACGTTGCAACAACGGGTGAGATTTGAAGGGGTTTTAACGTCATCAAAAGGGGAAATTCTTGCTTTTTTTGTTTAAAAAAGCCATAATCGCTTTCTTTTTTATGCTCAAAAGAGCAAGCACTTAAAAAGCCCCACGATAGTGTCGGCAAGAAAGGATCAGCAATGAAAACCGATATTCACCCGAAGTATTCGGAGATTGAAGTCACCTGTAGCTGCGGCAATACGTTTAAAACACGCTCGACCTCCGTGCGTCCGTTACACATCGAAGTTTGTTCGTCGTGCCACCCGTTTTACACAGGGAAACAAAAAATCGTCGATACCGCCGGTCGTGTTGAAAAATTCAATCAACGCTACGGCAAGCGCGGCTCGGTCGCCGCACAGTCTTAACGCATTTTGGCGCACGACTCTAAAAAGGCAGCTTGGCTGCCTTTTTTTGTTGGAAATTCCAACCGCCCAACCCGAACTGCCCAAAACTCAAACCGCCAAAAAGTAGGTTTCCACTTTTTGGCGTTGAGTGTAGGGGTTTACTTTTGGGCGAAACCCTGATTCCTGACCTCTGATTTCTGATTCCCGACCCCCGCATCCTCCTTGCGTAAACCGGTCAATTTTTGTATCTTTACAAATTCGTCTTTAATTTTTATGCGGCGTTGAGCTGCCCTCAAGCGACGAGGCAAGAGCGCAAGGAGAGAACGATGCAAGGGTTGTATCATCCGCAAAACGAGCATGACGCTTGTGGTTTGGGATTTGTGGCACACATTAAGGGGCAAAAGAGCCACGAGATAGTTCGGGACGCCCTTAAAATTCTTGAAAACTTGGATCATCGCGGCGCGGTGGGTGCAGACCCGTTGATGGGAGACGGCGCGGGGATTTTGCTGCAATTGCCGGACGCCCTTTTGCGCGAGTCGATGGCAAAACAAGGGGTGAAATTGCCGCCGGTCGGAGAATACGGTGTGGGGATGATTTTTCTCCCTAAAGAGCCCGCTTCCCGCCAAGCCTGCGAGGAAGAGCTGGAACGCACGGTGCGCGCTTACGGTCAGGTGGTGTTGGGGTGGCGCGACGTGCCGGTGGATCGCGCGATGGAAATGTCGCCCGTGGTGCGCGAAAAAGAGCCGGTGATTCGTCAGATTTTTATCGGACGCGGTGCGGACGAGCGGGTCACGGAAGCGTTGGAACGCAAACTCTATTTAATTCGCAAGACGGCAAGCCACGCCATTCAGTCGCTCAAATTAAAACACGGTTCTGAATATTTCGTGCCGTCGATGTCGGCGCGCACGATTGTCTATAAGGGGCTTTTGTTGGCGCATCAGGTGTCGCGCTACTATAAAGATTTATCCGATCCGCGATGTGTCTCGGCGTTGGCGATGGTGCATCAACGCTTCTCGACCAACACTTTTCCGGAATGGCCCTTGGCTCACCCGTATCGGGTCTTGGTACACAACGGTGAAATCAACACGGTCAAAGGCAATTTTAATTGGTTGCGCGCGCGTGAAGGCGTGATGAAATCGCCGGTATTAGGCGATGACTTAAAAGCACTTTTCCCGATCGTCTATGATGGTCAATCCGATACCGCCACGTTTGATAACTGTCTTGAGCTTTTAATCATGGCGGGGTATCCGTTGGCGCAGGCGGTAATGATGATGATTCCCGAAGCGTGGGACGCCAACGCGCTGATGGACGAAAACCGTCGCGCGTTTTACGAGTATCACGCGGCGATGATGGAGCCGTGGGATGGTCCTGCCGCCATGGCGTTTACGGATGGTCGTCAGATTGGCGCGGTGCTGGACAGAAACGGGTTGCGCCCGTCGCGCTACGTGGTCACAGACGATGATCGCGTTATTCTTGCCTCGGAAGTCGGTGTTTTGCCGGTGCCGGACGAAAAAATCGTTAAAAAGTGGCGGCTTTTGCCCGGAAAGATGCTTTTGATCGATACCGTTCAGGGCAGAATCATTGACGACAAAGAATTAAAAGACGCTTTTGCCAACGCCAAGCCGTATCGTGAATGGGTGAACCGCATTCAGGTCAATTTAGATGAAATCGGCGACACCGTGAAAAAGGACGATTCCCTTGCCGGCTTGTTTTCACAAGTGCCTTTGATCTCCCGCCAAAAAGCGTTTGGTTTTACCGAAGAAGACATTAAGTTTATTTTGACGCCGATGGCGATTAAAGGCGAAGAAGCCACCGGCTCTATGGGCAACGACGCGCCGCTGGCGGTGTTGTCGTCGCATCCTAAACCCTTATCCCGATATTTCCGTCAGCTCTTCGCGCAAGTGACCAATCCGCCGATTGATCCGATTCGTGAAGCCTTGGTGATGTCGCTCATTTCGTTCATCGGTCCTAAACCCAATTTATTAGACTTAAACAACGTTAATCCGCCGACGCGGATTAAAGTCTCGCAACCGATTTTGGATTTTGACGCGATTGAAAAATTGCGCCACGTCGAGCGTCACACCTCCGATAAATTTAAATCCTACGAAATCAATATTTGTTATCCGATTGAATGGGGGCATGACGGCATCGAGGCGCGGATTGCGTCGCTGTGCGCAGAAGCGGAAGACGCCGTGCGCGCCGGCTATAACGTGTTGATCGTGTCGGATCGCAAAGTTGACGCCACGCAGGTCGCCATTCCCGCGATTCTGGCTACGTCGGCCATTCACTTATGGTTGGTCAAGACGGGCTTGCGCACCAGCACGGGGTTGGTGGTGGAAACCGGCTCTGCGCGAGAGGTTCACGATTTTGCCTTGTTGGCCGGGTATGGCGCGGAAGCCATTCATCCTTATCTTGCGATGCACACCATTGCCGCCATTGCGGAGGCAACGCCCGATTTAACGGTGGAAGACGCCATCGCGCACTATATCAAAGCGATTGGCAAAGGCTTATGCAAAGTGATGTCGAAAATGGGCATCTCGACGTACATGTCTTATTGCGGCGCGCAGATTTTTGAGGCGGTCGGGTTGTCGCGTGAAGTGGTCGATAAGTTTTTCACCGGCACGTCGTCGCAAATTGAGGGCTTGAATATTTTCGATATTGCCAAAGAAGCGATTCGTTTGCATCAAAGCGCGTTTTCCGAAAACAAGTGGGCGTTGCCGCGTTTGTTGCCGGGCGGAGAATATCAATACCGCGCGGACGGCGAAGAACACATGTGGACGCCGGACGCTATTGCGAAATTACAACACGCTACACGCGCCAATCAATATCAAACGTATAAAGAGTACGCGACGATCATCAACGACCAAAGCAAACGCCACATGACTTTGCGCGGGTTGTTGGAATTTAATACGTCAAACGTCACACCGATTGCCTTAGATGAAGTTGAGCCTGCCCAAGAAATCGTCAAACGGTTTGTGACCGGCGCGATGTCTTTAGGCTCCATTTCTACCGAAGCGCATACAACATTAGCTTTGGCGATGAATCGCTTGGGCGGCAAGTCGAACACCGGTGAGGGTGGCGAGGACGAAGTGCGTTACGAAAATGAAATGCGCGGCATCAAAATCAAAAAAGGCGAAACCTTGGCGGGTATTTTAGGGTCGCATCGCGTGGTCTCCGATTTAACCTTGCAGGAAGGCGATTCGTTGCGCTCCAAAATCAAGCAGGTGGCGTCAGGTCGCTTTGGGGTCACGGCGGGTTATTTGATGTCTGCCGATCAAATCCAAATCAAAATGGCGCAAGGCGCCAAGCCCGGCGAGGGGGGGCAATTGCCCGGAGGCAAGGTGTCCGAATACATCGGAAAACTGCGCTTTTCGGTGCCGGGTGTGGGGCTGATTTCTCCGCCGCCGCACCATGATATTTATTCGATCGAAGATTTGGCACAGTTGATCCACGATTTAAAAAGCGTGAATCCGAACGCAACCATCTCTGTCAAACTGGTGTCTGAAGTCGGTGTCGGCACCGTGGCTGCCGGGGTGGCCAAATGTAAAGCCGATCACGTGGTGATCTCCGGTCACGACGGCGGGACGGGCGCGTCGCCGCAGTCTTCCATCAAGCACGCGGGTTCTTCGTGGGAATTAGGGCTTGCCGAAACGCAACAAACACTCATTTTGAATGGATTGCGCGGAAGAATTGTCGTGCAGGTGGACGGTCAAATGAAAACCGGTCGGGATGTGGTGATCGGCGCCATGTTGGGGGCGGATGAATTCGGTTTTGCCACCGCGCCCTTAGTGGTCGAAGGGTGCATCATGATGCGCAAGTGCCACTTGAACACTTGCCCGGTCGGGGTGGCCACGCAAGACCCCGTATTGCGTCAACGGTTTGCCGGCAAGCCGGAACATGTCGTGAATTACTTTTTCTTTGTTGCCGAAGAAGTCCGCGAGATCATGGCGCAGTTAGGCATTAAATCTTTTGAGCAGTTGATTGGTCGCGTGGACTTATTAAAACAAAGCGCGAATATGGCGCACGATAAAGCCAAAGGGCTCGATTTTGCGCGGATACTATTCAAAGCGGAAAATCGGCGCAAAGATTTGCCCAACGGTCAGGCGCGTTTTGCGGTGGAGTCTCAAGATCACGGGCTTGAAAAAGCGTTGGATCATCAATTGATTGCGCAAGCGGCGCCGGCGTTGGAACACAAAAAGCGGGTCACGCTGATGACTAAAATCTGCAACGTGGATCGTTCGGTCGGCGCGATGTTGGCGGGCGAAGTCGCCAAACGTTTTGGGTTTGACGGTTTGCCCGAAGACACCTTGCACGTTGAATTACACGGGACGGCGGGGCAGAGTTTTGGCGCGTTTTTACCCAACGGCGTGACCTTCGATCTGATGGGGCAGGCCAACGATTATGTCGGCAAAGGCTTGTCGGGCGGTCGCGTGATTTGTCGTTGTTCCCCGATGTTTCAAGGCGTGGCCTCTGAACACATCATTGCGGGCAACACGATTTTATACGGCGCGATTTCCGGTGAAGCCTATTTTCACGGCGTGGTCGGTGAACGGTTTGCGGTACGCAATTCCGGCGCGATTGCCGTGGTCGAAGGGGTGGGGGATCACGGATGTGAATACATGACCGGCGGCACGGTGGTCGTCTTGGGAGGCACGGGGCGCAACTTTGCGGCAGGGATGTCCGGCGGGGTGGCGTATGTTTACGATCCTCACCAAAAATTTGCCGCGCGGTGCAATACCGCTATGGTGGATTTAGAGCCGGTGGTCGCCGAGAAAAACCAAGACCCGCGATTCACGCACATGCTTCACAAAGAAGGCAAACCGCAATCGGACGAAGCGATTCTTCGTTTGTTGATTGAACGTCACGCCGCGTACACCGGAAGCGCGTTGGCGAAATCTTTGTTGGATCATTGGGCAAAAACACGCGCGGCGTTTGTCAAAGTCTTACCCAAAGAATATCGCGGTGTTTTAACCAAGCAGTACGAAAAGCGCGTTGCGCAAAAAGCAACGGTTTAACGGAGTAGGGATCATGGGAAAAGTTACAGGATTTTTAGAATTTGATCGGGTGCATGAGCACTACAGTAAACCGCGTGAGCGCATCCAAAATTATCGTGAATTTGTGACGGCGTTGAGCGATGACGAAGCCAAAATTCAAGGCGCGCGGTGCATGGATTGCGGCACGCCGTTTTGTCACAACGGTTGCCCCGTCCACAATGTGATTCCCGATTTCAACGATTTGGTGTTTCGTCAAAAGTGGCGTGAAGCGTTTGATCTATTAAATTCCACCAACAATTTGCCGGAAATCACCGGACGTGTGTGTCCGGCAATTTGTGAAGCGGCGTGTACGTTGAACATCAACGGGGACTCTGTGGGCGTTCGCTCGATTGAGCGCGCCATCATTGATAAAGCGTGGACCATGGGTTGGGTTCAACCGCAAAAACCGAAACAAAAAACCGGCAAGCGGGTGGCGGTCATCGGTAGCGGTCCGGCGGGGCTTTCGTGCGCACAGCAGTTGGCGCGCGCGGGGCATGAAGTCACCGTGTTTGAAAAGCGCGATAAAGCCGGAGGCTTGATGCGTTACGGCATCCCCGATTTCAAACTCGATAAGCAGCTCATTGACGCGCGTGTCGAACAAATGAAAGAAGAGGGCGTCACCTTTAAAACGAGCGTGGCGATCGGCAGCGATGCTTTGCCGGCAGGAGTGGGCAGCGATGCAGAAGAAACCCTCGCGGCAAAAGAGGTGTTGAGCGCGTTTGACGCGGTGGTGTTGGCGGCGGGCTCGGAAACCCCGCGTGATTTGCCGATTCCGGGGCGTGAGCTTCAAGGCGTTCATTACGCCGTTGAATTTTTGTCCCTGCAAAATAAAGCGGTTGCCAAAAACGTGAAGTCCACCCCTATCTCCGCGAAAGGCAAAAACGTCATCGTGATCGGCGGGGGGGACACCGGTTCGGATTGTGTCGGCACGTCGATTCGCCAAGGCGCCAAGAGTGTGACGCAGTTTGAGTTGTTACCCAAGCCGCCGGAAGTTGAAGATAAATGTTTAACATGGCCGTATTGGCCGCTTAAATTGCGGACTTCATCCAGCCATGAAGAAGGGTGCGAACGTTATTGGTCGATTGCCACAAAATCTTTCCAAGGCTCCAAGAAAGTTGAAGCGGCGCAAACCGTCAATCTGGAATGGGTGAAGGACGAAAAAACCGGCAGGATGTCGATGAAAGAAATCGCCGGTTCCGAGCAAACGTTTCCTGCCGATTTAGTGTTGTTGGCGATGGGTTTTGTCAATCCGGTCTCTTCGCTGATTGAGGCTTTTGGGGTTTCCAAAGACCCGCGCAACAATGTTGAGGCAGGGCTTTGCGGGGCACGCGCCTTTCAAACGAACGTCGACAAAGTCTTTGCGGCGGGCGATGTGCGGCGCGGTCAGTCGTTGATTGTTTGGGCGGTACACGAAGGGCGTGAATGCGCCAAGGCGGTTGATCGGTTTTTGTCGGCAAACGGCAAATAAGGGCAGGAAAACCGGATTGCGGGTTAAGCCTGCCTACGGCAGGTTTGCCCGCAATGAATAAGAGAGCCGCTTGATGGCGGCGTGTGGTTTCCCACAAGGAAAAATCAGTTGTTTTCCAGAAGGCTACGCAACATCCACGCATTTTTTTCATGGATTTGCAGACGTTGAGTGAGTAAGTCTGCGGTGGCTTCGTCTTTTGCCTTGTCTGCCGCGGGGAAGCATTCGCGTGCGGTGCGAGCCGCCGCTTCGTTGCCGGCCACCAAAAGGCGAATCATTTCTTCGGCGTTGGGAACGCCGGTGGTTTCTTTAATCCGCGAACGTTTGTTGAATTCAGAAAAGGTACCGACGGCGTAAATGCCCAACGAGCGAATCCGCTCCGCGACGACATCGGTGGCGTTCCAAAGTTCGGTGTATTGTCCTTCAAACATCAAGTGCAAGGTGTTGAACATGGGACCGGTCACGTTCCAATGAAAATTATGGGTTTTCATGTAGAGCGCGAAGGTATCCGCGAGCAGATTGTTCAAGCCTTCGCCAATTTTGACGCGATCTTTCTCATCAATGCCAATATCAATAACTTGTCGAGATAACTTGTTTGTCTTCATAGGGTCACTCCTTTCGTGAATGAAGTTGACGGATTAGGGCAACCTAAGACCTTTGCAAAACCGCTACATTGAAGTTGCCTTCCGAGTAGCGTCATCTTACCGCAATCAAAGCGGCGCGCTTTCATCCTGCGCGATTTTATTTTCTTTTCAAGGCGATTACTTTTTTGCGGGATGATGATTTAAAGACGGATTTTCCTGCCGGTTTTTGTCCATTAAACGATCCATTTGGGACAATATTCCGCGCAAAATATTGACCTCATCGTGCTCCGGCTTGGCGCGTGCAAAAAGTCTTGCCAATCGCGGCATCAGTTTTTTGGGATTTTTAGGATTTAAAAAACCGCATTTTGTCAGCGTTTCTTTGGCGTGCGCTTTCAAGCCTTCGAGCTCCTCAAAGGTGGCGGGCTTTTCGCGCGACGCCTGCCAAACGGTCGTGTTGCCGGAAGCCACACGCAGGGCGTAGGCGGCCACTTGAACGGCTTGCGCCAAGTTGAGCGAGGAATAATTCGGGTTGGCGGGAATCGTCACGGCGGTTTGACAATACGATAAAGCGTCGTTGGACAAACCGGTCATTTCCGTGCCAAACACCAACGCAATTTCGGGAAGGGGCTGACCGCGATTAAGGATGCTTGCCTGCGACACACAGGTTTGGGCAAATAAATCCAACGGCATGATTCCGCCGACTAATTCGCGCGGTCTTGCCGAAAAACCGGCGGAGAAGGTCACGCCTTTTAAAGCGTCCGGCAGGCAATCGACGACCACGACATGGTCTAAAACATCGGTGGCGCCCGATGCCATTGCGGTCGCCTCCGGCGCGGGGAATCGCTTGGGCGCGACCAAATAAAGACGGGAAAATCCCATGGTGGCCAATGCCCGCGCCGCCGCGCCGATGTTGCCGGGATGGCTGGGACGCTCCAAAACAAAACGGACGCGGTCGAAAAACGAGGGGTTTTCGGCGTTGCCGCGCGAAGGCGTGTCGCCTAAAGTGTCGGGTAATTTATTTTTAAGCATTTTTGGTGTTTTTCCGGGGGTAGGCACTTGACCTTTTCCAAACAAAAGTATTACTATAGCCGTTTTTCTAAATTGCCCAAACCAAACAGCAGGACAATCAAATTATGAGAACATTTTCAGCCAAGCCCCACGAAGTCGAACGGGACTGGTACATCGTTGACGGTACCAACAAAGTGTTGGGTCGTTTGGCAAGCCAAATAGCGTTGCGTTTGCGTGGTAAACATAAGGCGATCTACACGCCCCACGTGGACACCGGAGATTTTATCATCGTGACCAATGTTGAAAAATTGGTCGTCACCGGCAACAAAGCCACCGATAAACTGTATCACCGCCACAGCGGTTATCCGGGCGGGATCACCACCTTTTCGTTTGAAAAATTGCAGGCGCGTTTTCCTGAGCGCATTCTTGAAAAAGCGGTTCGCGGGATGTTGCCCAAAGGTCCGCTCGGTTACAAAATGATTAAAAAGCTGAAGTGCTATGTCGGCGATGCTCATCCGCATACCGCGCAACAGCCCAAACCTTTGGACATCTAAATCATGATCGGAAATTATTATTACGGGACAGGTCGCCGCAAAAGCTCGGTGGCTCGTGTATTTTTAAAGCAAGGCAGCGGCGCGATTGTGGTCAACGGACGCCCCTTGGATGAATTTTTCTCGCGCGAAACCGGCCGCATGATCGTTCGTCAACCGCTGGTGTTGACGCAGCATGAAACCACGTTTGACATCATGGTCAACGTGACCGGCGGCGGGGAATCCGGTCAAGCCGGCGCGGTTCGTCATG
>JAIRPA010000142.1 GCA_031257235.1 Burkholderiales bacterium
GTGTTCCAAGGGTTGCGCACCACGCCAAAATAAGAGGTTTCCGTACTGCTCCCCATGGCAAATTCATCCATGGCGGTTTTGCCGAGTAAGACCGTGCCGGCTTTTTTTAAGCGTTCAACAATGTGGGCGTCGTAAGGCGCGATGTAATTGGCAAGCATTTTCGACGAACAGGTGGTTTTAAGTCCTTTCGTCATAAATAAATCTTTTTGCGCAATCGGAATACCGGTCAAATCCCCGCCCCCGCCTTTTTGCAAGACTTCGTCGGCTTGGGCGGCAACGGCTAACGCGCCTTCATGGTCAACGGACACAAAGGCGTTTAATGTGGGTTGGAGCGCGTCGATTTTAGCCAGAAAAGCCTGCGCCAACTCGGTGGCGGAAAACGCGCGTTCATGAAGACCCGTCGATAAGGCTTCGACGGTTTGATTCGTTAATTCGGAAAAGCTCATTCAATAACCTTAGGGACTAAAAATAAACCGTCTGAAACGGCGGGCGCACCTTTTTGATAAAGGTCTCGCTGTTCTTCGGTCTCGGGTTCCATTACTTTGTCTTGACGCAAGGGAGAAACCACCGGTTGCGCGTGCGCCATAGGCGTCACGTTGTCGGTATTGACTTTAGACAAGGCGTCGATCATGTCAAAGATGGAAGCGAGTTTATCGCGCAACGGCGACAATTCGTCGGGAGAAAGATCAATGCGCGCCAAATGCGCGATACGCTGTATATCGGAAGCAGATAGTTTCATCAAAATCTCAATTCATTTAAAATTCAGACACACTCATTCATGCAAAGCTATTATATGGTCACACATTGAAAAACGGTGTGCAGAAACGAATTGAGTTAGGTTATCATATGTTGCCGCGTGAGGATACTTTAACCTCTTTGTTCAAGATCATTTTTACGTGGGCGGTTTTGGGTTGGAAATACCCGGATTTTTATCCTTTTTAGGGCTCTTTTATCCATGTTTGATTTCATCGGGAAATACTTCTCAAGCGATCTTGCCATCGACTTAGGCACGGCAAATACGCTTGTTTATATGCGCGGCAAAGGAATTGTGTTAGACGAACCTTCTGTCGTCGCCATCCGTCAAGACGGCGGTCAAAACGGCAAAGCCTCCGTTCAAGCCGTAGGGCTTGCCGCCAAACAAATGCTTGGGCGAACGCCCCACAACATTCAGGCGGTACGCCCCATGAAAGACGGCGTGATCGCAGACTTTCGCATCACGGAAAAAATGTTGAAGGAGTTCATCAAAAAGGCATTGCAGTCTAAGTTCCAATTCGTGCCCAGCTTGAGAATCATCATTTGCGTTCCGTGCGGCTCAACCCAAGTCGAGCGTCGCGCCATCCGCGAATCGGCGGAGCAAGCCGGCGCCTCCCGCGTTTATCTCATCGAAGAGCCGATGGCGGCCGCCATCGGGGCGAACCTGCCGGTGTCTGAAGCCACCGGCTCCATGGTCGTCGATATTGGCGGCGGCACCACCGAAGTCGGCATCATTTCCTTGGGCGGCATGGTTTATTCCGGCAGTGTGCGCATCGGCGGAGACCGCTTTGATGAAGCCATCGTGAATTACATCCGCCGCAATTACGGGATGTTGGTCGGCGAAATGACCGCCGAAACCGTGAAAAAAACCATCGGTTCCGCCTTTCCGGGCTCGGAAGTCCGCGAAATGGAAATCAAAGGTCGCAACCTTGCCGAAGGCGTGCCGCGCAGCTTTACGGTTTCCTCCAACGAAATTTTGGAGGCGTTGACCGATCCTTTAAACAGCATCGTCTCGGCGGTGAAAAGCGGCTTGGAGCGTATTCCGCCGGAATTGGGTTCAGACATCGCCGAGCATGGCATGGTCTTAACCGGAGGCGGCGCGTTATTGCGCGATTTAGACAGACTTTTGATGGAAGAAACGGGTTTGCCCGTGATTGTTGCCGAAGACCCGCTTCGTTGCGTGGTGCGCGGTTGCGGACGCGCACTGGAAGACATCGAACGCTTGTCTTCGATTTTTACGTCGGATTAAGCGGTATTATAAATTTAACAAACCTCCCGAAGCAGAAACAAAGCCTTTCTGCTTCGGAACATTTTTATAACGCAGTATCTTATGTACACACCGACCTCTTTTGTTTGGTTTTGGTCTCCACTAACTTTGCTGCGCAAAGTAAGTTCCGCCCAACCCTCGGTGTGTCCAAATTTAACAAACCTCCCGAAGCAGAAACAAAGCCTTTCTGCTTCGGAACATTTTTATAACGCAGTATCTTATGTACACACCGACCTCTGAGCCCGGGTTCCACCTCTACAACGGTCCTTCGATACACGCGCGGAGTGTTTTTTTTCTTTTGCTTTCGCTCGCGCTGATGATTACGGACAGTCATTACAGCACTTTAAAAACGCTCAGAAGTGCGATTGAGCTCGCCTTGGCGCCGGTCAAAGGCATTGTTCAAACCCCGATCTACATCAGCAACAAAATTTCGTTTTACACCAAAGACCGCGCAGACCTCATCAAAGAAAACGAAGACCTCTTACAACAACTTCTCTTGACCGGCTATGCCGAACAACGTTTGTCGAGCCTTCAGGAAGAAAACGCGCAGTTAAAAGAACTTTTAAACGTGCGCAAAATGCCGGATCAAACCCTTTTGACCGTCGAAGTTTTGGAATCCGGCACCGATCCTTTTTTGCAAAAAGTCACGATCGACAAAGGCTCTTCTGCCGGCGTGACGGAAGGGGCGGCGGTGTTAGACCCTTACGGCGTGGTCGGTCAGGTCACGCGCGTGATGTTTTCCCGCGCGGAAGTCACCCTCATTGTCGAACGCAACTTCATGATCCCCATCCGAAACGAGCGTAACGGCAAGCGCGGCATTTTGTCCGGCGCGGGGGCGGGCAAACCCTTGGAACTTCGCTTTGTCACGGCAGACGCCGACCCTCGCGTGGGAGATCGTTTAGTCACCTCCGGGCTTGATAACATTTATCCTTTAGGTTTGTCGGTTGCCGTGATTACGGCGGTGCAACCCAATGCGGAGGCGCTTTTCATCAACGTCACCGCCACGCCCACCGCACACATCAGCGACGAGCGTTATTTATTGGTGGTGCGCTCGGAAAATCCCGAACCGGTCGATCGCCCCGTCGAAGCCCAAAGCCCAACCGCCGCCGACCAAGAGGCAACTCCCAAGCCGGAGATCAATAGTCTTCCTTACACGCCGGAGGTGTATCCCAAAGCCGTGCCGGCGGGAACAACGCCTGCCCCGGCACC
Organism: Burkholderiales bacterium; assembly: GCA_031257235.1. Lineage (GTDB taxonomy): Bacteria > Pseudomonadota > Gammaproteobacteria > Burkholderiales > Casimicrobiaceae > UBA931. Next base: position 3,230 of record JAIRPA010000142.1, read on the forward strand.
GGCGCCGACGGCAAAGCCTCAACAAAATAAGCCCGCGCCGCCCAAACCCGCGTCCGCGGCTCCTAAAACGCCCGTGACTAAGGAAACGCCATGACCGACTCCCCTTCTTTGCGTCCGATCGGCAACACGTCTTTTATGAAGCCGCCCCAAAAGCGGTTCATTGCCGTTTCGTTTTTGGTGGCGTTCATGCTGGATTTAATCCCCTTGTCGGATGCCTTGATTCCCTACCGCGTTGATTTTGTCGCGCTTGTCTTACTTTACTGGTGCACGTTTGCGCCCAATCGGGTCGGATTGTTGATTGCGTTTTTGATGGGCGTTTTGGTGGATGTGGCTAACGCCTCGCTCTTCGGACAACACGCGTGCAACTATGTGTTGATTGCGTTTGGCGCGCTCTTACTGCGCCACAGAATGTTGAGTTTTCCGTTGTGGCAACAAACGCTTTTTGTCGCCTTGATTTGTGAAGCCTGCATTGCGTTGACCTTCATCATTCGGGCATTGGTGGGCAATGATATTGCCGTCTCCCCTGCTTATTTAATTGTTCCGGCGGTGGCGGCCTTAATTCTATGGGCGCCGATTTCTTTTATTCTGCAGTATCCGCAGCGTAAAGCCGCCTCCCCGGCTGCCTGATTCCGCGAGACATTGCGTATGGGTCGATCTCGTTTTCGTAGCCGATGGTTTGATTCCGACGAACCTCAGTTTACCCATTTGCAAATTTTCCAAAGTCGTCTGCGCTTAGCCGCTTTTTTCATGCTGTTCGGCGCGCTGATGATTTTTGTTCGCGCGTTTTATTTGCAATATGTTTCTTACGATAAGTATTTAACGCAGGCAGAAAACAACCGCATCAAAGTGGTGCCGGTGATGCCGACACGCGGCACGATCAGCGACAGAAACGGCATCATCTTGGCGCACAATTATTCAAGCTATACCCTTGAAATCACGCCCAATAAAATCGTCAATTTAGAAAAAACGCTGGAGCGGTTAGGTGAAGTTCTTGAAATCACGCCCTTAGATATTCGTCGCTTTAAGCGTTTGCTGGAAGACTCCAAAAATTATTGTTCGTTGAGCGATAACTGTTCGTTGCCGCTTCGCGCGCGTTTGACCGATGAAGAAGTCGCCAAGTTTGCCGCGCGTCAATATCGTTTCCCCGGCGTAGACATTCACGCAAGACTTTATCGACAATATCCCTATAAAACCGGCGGGTCGCACGCCATCGGTTACATCGGGCGCATCAATGATAAAGACGCGGAACGCATCAAAGCCTCT
>JAIRPA010000020.1 GCA_031257235.1 Burkholderiales bacterium
CGCGTTTGTGTTCAAAAGAGAGCATCAAACCGATCAAGGCGAACGCTTCAAAGCGCACGCAAAAATCGGTCGGCGGCAATCTTTTGATGCAGCCGATTAAATTGGCCATCACGGATAAAAATCGTCCCATCCCGCGGCTGTACAAAATATTGAACGCCTCGGTGGCGTTGGCTTCCTCGCGGACAATGAACGACATCCAACCTAAGTGATGTTTCCTTTTTGAAAAAAGCTCATCTATCCACTGACGACAAATCTTTTTAAGCAGAACAATCGCTTGGGCAGACGGCAATTCGCCCGATTGAATCAACGGCAGGCTATCGCCCAAAAAGAGCTCAAAGCGGTCAATTTGCGCGCTCATTTCGCCGGCAATGTAATCGGCCACGGCAATGTAGAGTTTTTCTTTACTGCCGAAATGGTAGGCAATGGACGCAATGTTGGTTTGGGCTTGGGCGGCAATTTCGCGGGTGGAGGCGCCCTCAAACCCTTGCTGACCAAATACGATCAACCCCGCCATGATGAGGCGGTGGCGCGTGTCGTCTTGAAGTTTTTCTTGTGTCAACATGGATGCCAAATAAATGGGTAGGAAATCATCGAAGGCTCAAAAAAATGAACACATCACGAAGGATGTGAATCATAATCGCCTCGGCAATTTATGTCAATCAATCGTTTGATTAAATAAAAACGAATTGTAACAATGTTGCTTTTGGGGTTCGGTTTTGGGGATTAGAGGGTTCGGCAAAAAGCGGTACTTTTTTGCGGGAAAGGCGATAAAACCGGATTGCGGGTCGGAGCCCGCAATAGACGGTGTTTCTGATCTCTGACCACTGACCGCTGACCGCTGACCTCTGACCTCTGACCTCTGACCTCTGACCTCTGACCTCTGACCTCTGACCACTGACCACTGATCCCTGATTCCTGATTCCTGAATCACTTTTTGCCGCCCCCTTTCCCGCCCTTTCTTTTTTCTCCCAATCGGGCTATAAAGGCAGTTTCTGCCCTTCGCAAAATCTTACAATCTTGCCAAGGTCTTTATTTGAACGATAACGAGGAAATTATGGCTGTTTTTCGCTATTTAGGGATGCTTGCGGTTGCGCTGGTGATTATACTTTTGGCTATTTTCAACGCTGACAATGTCACGTTCAGCTTTTTTGGCGTCAGAACGTGGCAGGCGCCGTTGATTCTGATGCTTTTTATCACGCTTGTGTTGGGCATTCTTTTGGGGATGTTTTTTTCGTTTTTAAAAACCCTTTCCGCCAAACGACAGCACAAGAAAAAAGCGGCAGAAAAAAATAACGCCCCCCAAAATCTTGACGTTCCCGTCGTCTCCGGTTTGCAAAATTTCGAGGCTGATAGTACCCTTCCCGAAAGCGGTTTAAAAACGTCGGACAACCCCTCATGGGCGGACGCCGACGCCAAAAAAACCAAAGATGAGCCTTTCACCGGAACCGGCGTTTGATCGTGTTTGCACAAAGTTATCATTGTCTTTGCAAAGCAAAACCGGCAACGATTTTTTTGCAAAAGGCTTCAAAATGCGGGTTTTCACCGTGACACTTTTTGTGATTTAAAGGGGAAAGGGCAAAGTATGCACATTGAGCTTTGGTGGTTGTTGCTCATTCCCGCAGTGTTTTTTACTTTGGGTTGGGTTGCGGCGCGTATCGATATTCGCCAACTGTTGACGGAAGCGCGAGAACTGCCCCGCACCTATTTTGAAGGGCTCAATCATTTGTTAAATGACGAGCCTGAGAAAGCGATCAATGCGTTTATGGTAGCTGCCGATAAAGATAAAGATTCCAAATCCTTGGATTTACATTTTGCGTTGGGGACGTTATTCCGTCGTCAGGGAGAATTTTCCCGCGCCATCCGCATTCATAAGTCCCTCTTGGAGCGTCCTTCACTCACCAAAGAAGAGCGAGAGCGCGCGCAATTTGAATTGGCGCAAGACTTTCATCGCGCGGGGCTTTTGGATCGCGCGGAAAAAATCTTCCAAGAATTGGAGGGCGCCAAATTTGAAGGTCGCGCCTTAAACGACTTACTCGAAATCTACGAGACCGAGAAAAAATGGACGGAGGCGATTCGCGTTCGCAAACAAATGGACGATCTCGCCAAAACGCCGAGCTTCAAAGAAATCGCGCAATATTATTGTGAATTGGCGCAAGAGGCGATTGTGGAGGGCAACCTCGACGCGGCGCGTGAGCATTTGGAACACGCGTTTGAAGAACATCGCGGATGCGCGCGCGCTTACTTGTTAAAAGGAGACATCGCGTTTACACGCAACTTCACCGATAAAGCCTTGTCCATCTGGGGCAGTATTGCTTCGCACGCGCCGGGGTCCTTAGGGTTGGCGGCGGATCGCGTAATGAAACTCTTCCGTGATTGCGAATCCGAAGAACAACGATTACACGGGATACGGCTTTTGGCAAGCTGGCAACAAGAACACCCCTCCCCGGATATTTTTACGGCGGTGTTTGAGTTAAGCCGCTCGTTTGAGCCGGTCGAAAAAACCATACGACGCATTAAAGACGAAATCGACAAACGCCCTTCATTGATCAACCTCAATCATTTGTTGGACATGCAGATTTTGAACGCGCAAAGCCAAGCCGAACAACAAAATCTGGCGCAGGTCAAAGAACTGATTACGCCGTACCTGAAAAAGACCGGTTTTTATCGTTGTTCGTATTGCGGATTCCGCTCCCGCAATTATTATTGGCGTTGTCCGGGGTGCCAAAAATGGGAAACCACCAACGCGCATCGCAACGATATTTCCGAGGGGTTTAATCACTAAAGCTATTCGCCCAAAAGTAAAAACCTACACTCGGCGCCAAAAAGTGGTACTTTTTGGCGGTAAGGATTGCCAAAAAAGGACAAGCAAAGCCTGATCCTTTTTTGCAAGGGGACGCCGCCCTCGGCGTCCCGAAAAGCATTAAAAACGCGGAATCAACCTTTTCCCTTCGTAATCTCTCACACTTCGTCATTGCGGGCTCCGACCCGCAATCCGGTTTTTCCGCCCTTTCCGCAAAAAAGTAACCGGCTTTGCCGGTACTTTTTTGGTAACTCTTACCGGCAAAAAGTATTACTTTTTGCCGAACCCACTGATTCCTGACTCCCTTTCACGGCATCATCCAAAATCTTTAAGGTGTGCAGCAAGGGTTTCATTTCAGACAAACGCCAACTGTTGGGTCCGTCCGATTTTGCGTGGTCGGGGTCGGGATGCGTTTCCATGAAAAGCCCAGCAATGCCCACCGCCACGGCGGCGCGCGCCAACACCGGCACAAATTCACGCTGCCCGCCGCTGGAGGTGCCCAACCCGCCCGGCAACTGCACCGAGTGCGTGGCGTCAAACACCACGGGGCAACCGGTTTGACGCATGATGGCAAGCGAGCGCATGTCAGAAACTAAATTGTGATACCCGAAGGTCGTCCCGCGCTCACACACCATCATATTGTCTTTTTTATTGACGGCACGCGCTTTGGCGACCACTGACATCATGTCTTCCGGCGCTAAAAACTGACCTTTTTTGATGTTGACCGGCAAGCCCGTTTGGGCGACGGCTTGAATAAAATCGGTTTGCCGACACAAAAACGCCGGCGTTTGCAAGACATCCACCACGCTCACCACCGCGGGCAATTCGTCCACCGTGTGAACGTCCGTCAACACCGGCACGCCGATTTGACGCTTGACCTCGGACAACACATGAAGCCCTTCGTCGATTCCGATGCCGCGAAAACTTGTGTCCGAACTGCGGTTGGCTTTGTCGTAAGACGATTTAAAAATAAACGGAATCCCCAAAGAGGCGGTGATTTCTTTTAAAACACCCGCCACATCGCATTGCAAGGATAAGGACTCCACCACGCAAGGTCCCGCTATCAAAAAAAACGGGTGGGACAAGCCCACCTCAAAACCGCACAATCGCATTACGTCCCCTTTTTTTGTTGGCGCGTTTGATAGTCCAACGCAGCCGTGATGAATGCCGTGAACAAGGGATGCCCCCGACGCGGATTCGACGTAAATTCCGGATGAAACTGACACCCGAAAAACCACGGATGACCGGGCAATTCCACAATCTCACACAAGGGCTTATCGTTTAAGTGGTAGCTGGTGGCGCGTGCGGAAACAATCAGCCCCGCTTCTTCCAATCTGGGCAAATAGTGATTGTTGACTTCATAACGATGACGATGCCGCTCGGTGACGGTTTCACCGTAAATGCGACGCGCCAAAGTGTCCGGTCGGGTTTGGCAGACCTGCGTGCCCAAACGCATGGTGCCGCCCATGTCGGAATCCGAAGAACGCCGCTCGACCTTGCCGTCAAAGTTTTGCCATTCGGTGATGAGCGCCACAACCGGATGCGGGGTCTCCGGGTTAAATTCGGTACTGTTGGCATCGGTGAGCCCCGCTTCGTGCCGCGCAAACTCAATCAACGCCAACTGCATCCCTAAGCAAATCCCCAGATAAGGCACGTGATTGAGCCGCGCATAGCGAATCGCGGCAATTTTGCCTTCCACCCCGCGTTTGCCAAAGCCCCCCGGCACCAAGATCGCGTCCACCTCCCGCAACATCGCCGCGGGATCGTTGGACTCAAACCGCTCCGAATCAAAATATTTAATATTGACTTTGGTTTTGGTGTGGATGCCCGCGTGGATCAAGGCTTCGGCAAGCGACTTGTACGATTCGATCAAGTCAACATATTTGCCGACCATCGCAATCGTGACCGAATGTTCCGGGTTTTCCTGCGCGCTGATGAGGTTCTTCCAATCGGATAAATCCGCAGGATTGGATTCAATCGCCAAAGTGCGACACACGATTTCATCCAACTTTTCGCGCTGTAAGTTAAGCGGGATTTTATAAATGGAATCTGCGTCTAAAACGGGAATCACCGCCTCAGGCGGGACATTGGTAAAAAGCGCGATTTTGCGACGGTCTCCGTCCGGCAAAGGACGATCCGCGCGACACAAAAGCACATTGGGCTGGATGCCGATACTGCGCAATTCTTTGACGGAATGTTGTGTCGGCTTGGTTTTCATTTCCCCGGCGGTGGGAATATACGGCACGAGCGTTAAATGAATATAACAACATTGATGATCGCCCATCGTGATGCCCATTTGCCGCACGGCTTCCAAGAAGGGTAAGGATTCAATATCGCCCACCGTGCCGCCGACTTCCACAATCGCCACATCCGCATCCCCCGCACCGCGCACGATCCATTCTTTGATTTCATCGGTGATGTGGGGAATGACCTGCACCGTGCCGCCAAGGTACGCGCCGCGTCGCTCTTTGCGCAACACGCTTTCGTAGATTTGCCCGGTCGTGAAATTGTTGTTTTTGTGCATGTGAACGCCGGTAAAGCGTTCGTAGTGTCCTAAATCAAGATCGGTCTCCGCGCCGTCTTCCGTGACGAACACTTCGCCATGCTGGAACGGGTTCATCGTGCCCGGATCGACGTTGATGTAAGGATCAAGTTTTAGATTGGTCACGCGGATACCGCGCGCGGCAAGAATAGCCGATAAAGAGGCGGCGGCAATGCCTTTCCCTAAAGAAGAGACCACCCCGCCGGTCACAAAGACGAACTTCGTCATAACGAACGCCCAATGGAAAAGGCGTATTCTATCAGATGTCAGGAATCAGGAATCAGGGATCAGAGGTTATTCGGCAAAAAGTAAACCCCTACTTTTTGCCGGTTGAAGTGAGCAAAAAAGCACCGGCAAAGCCGGATACTTTTTTGTAGAAAAGGCGGCGTGGATTCTGCGACTACGTTTGCTAAAGCAAACTTCTCGCAGAATGACGAGCTCTGATTCCTGATTCCTGATTCCTGACTTTGCCGAACCCATTCCGAATTCCGAATTCCAAACTCCCCTCCGCGTGCCTTAGTGTCAATCTGATAAAATCCCTCCCTTTCCAATCGTTTTTTGCATACCGCTTTTTGTCGCGTAGGGTCATGGTGTTTTTGTGAAAATTTTTCGTACTTTGCCGGTGGCGTTGTCTCAACGACAACCGATTGCGCTTGCCATTGGTCATTTCGACGGCGTGCATTTGGGGCATCAGGCGATGTTAAAGCGCGTGGGCGAGGCGGCAAGAGACTTAAATTTAATCCCGTCGGTTTTAACCTTTGAGCCGTCGCCGCGCGAGTTTTTCTCCAAAAGCGACGCCCCCGCCAAACTCTATCCCTTGAGAATGAGACTCTCCAAAATCGCGGATTTGGGGATTGAGCGCGCGTATGTATTGCGGTTTGACGAGCGGTTGGCGCGCATGGAGACGCCCTTGTTTGCCGATGAATTATTGACCCAAACGTTGAACACGCGCTGGCTTTTGTTGAGCGACGAGGCACGATTCGGGCTTGATCGTCGCGGCAGTTTAGAATTTTTGCGCGGACGCAACAACGCCTTTTTGGTGGAGCGAATGGCCATGATCGAGGTTGAAGGCGCGCGGATTTCCTCAACCCGGGTTCGCCACGCCTTATCCCAAAGCGACTTTGGCATGGCGGCAAGGCTTTTGGGCGGCGCGTACCGCATTTCCGGTCGCGTGGTTCGGGGCGACGCGCTCGGAAGAACGATAGGGTTTCCGACCGCCAATCTGCCCATCCATGAAAAAAGTGTACTTTTCGGCGTGTTTGCGGTAAAAGTCTTTGGCTTGGGCGATCCTTTAAACGGCGTGGCAAGTTTGGGCATGCGCCCGACGGTCAAAGGGAAAAACGCGCCCCCCTTGCTGGAAGCGCATTTGTTTGACTTTAATGAAGATATTTACGGGCGACACATCGAAGTTGAATTTGTCGCAAAAATTCGTGATGAACAACGGTTTCCCGACCTTGCCGCGCTGACGCGGCAAATCGAGCGCGATGCTTTAACCGCGCGTCGGGTTTTGGGCGTTGCCTGACGGGAAACCATGAAGAAAGAGAAGTAAAGCATGACTTTAGAAAAAGACTATCGAACTACCTTAAATTTGCCGGAGACTTCCTTTCCGATGCGGGGGAACTTGGCGCAGCGTGAGCCTTTATGGGTGGCCGCGTGGCAAAAAAATAAAATTTATGAGTCCATCCGAAAAGCGGCGTCGGGGCGTCCGCTTTTTGTGTTGCACGACGGGCCGCCCTACGCCAACGGCGACATTCATATTGGTCACGCCGTCAATAAAATTTTGAAAGACATCATCGTTAAAAGTAAAACGATGGCGGGCTTTGACGCGCCTTACGTGCCGGGCTGGGATTGTCACGGAATGCCCATTGAAGTTCAGATCGAAAAAACGCATGGCAAACATTTGCCGACGGATCAAACCTTAAAACTCTGTCGGGAATACGCCAAAGAACAAATCGCACGTCAGATGACGGGTTTTCAACGATTGGGCGTGTTGGCGGATTGGGATGATCCTTACACCACGATGGCGTTTCAAAACGAAGCCGATGAAATTCGCACCTTAGGCGAGATCATCCAAAAAGGTTATGTTTATCGCGGGTTAAAACCGGTGAATTGGTGTTTTGATTGCGGTAGCGCGCTTGCCGAAGCGGAAGTGGAATACGAAGACAAAAAAGACAGCGCGGTGGATGTCGCGTTTGCCGTGCTTGACGAAGATCGCGCCGCGTTGTGTCAAGCCTTTGGATTGTCCGACACGGAAACGGCAAACGCGGCCGCCTCCCCTCTATGTGCGGTGATCTGGACGACCACGCCTTGGACGATTCCCTCCAATCAGGGTTTGGTGGTTCACCCCGACACGTTATACGCGCTGATTAAAACCGAACACCGATACTTAATCTTGGCCAACGATTTGGCGTCCTCGTGTTTGAAACGTTATCAACTCACCGGCGACGTGGTGGCCACTGCAAAGGGCGCCGCGTTGGAGCATTTGCGTTTTGCGCATCCGATTTATGATCGCGCGTCTCCGGTTTATTTAGGCTTGTTTGTCACGCTGGATGCCGGCACCGGCATTGTGCATTCTTCGCCCGCGTATGGTATTGACGATTTCAACGTTTCGCGCAAATACGGCATGAAGGACGACGCGATTCTCAATCCCGTACAAGGCGATGGTCGCTATCAGGAAAGTTTGCCGTTTTTTGGCGGTTTGTCTATCTGGAAAGCCAATCCGCTGATCGTTGAAAAACTCAAAGAAAACGGCGCGTTACTTCACGTCGAAACCATTTCGCACAGTTACATGCACTGTTGGCGTCACAAAACGCCGATTATTTATCGCGCCACGCAACAATGGTTTGCGGGGATGGACGAAACGCCGGGGTTTCATGGAATCAAACCGCAACACACCTTGCGTGAAACGGCGTTAGAGGGCGTGGACGCAACACGGTTTTATCCCTCGTGGGGCAAAGAGCGTTTGCGCGCGATGATCGCCAATCGACCGGATTGGACACTCTCGCGCCAACGTCAATGGGGCGTGCCGTTGCCGTTTTTTGTGAGCCGCGACACGGATGAATTGCACCCGGAATCGTTGGACATCTTGGAAAAGGTGGCGTTGCTTGTCGAGCAAAAAGGCATTGCCGCATGGTTTGATGCCAAGCCCGCCGATTTTGGGGTGGATGAAAAACATTATCGGAAACTCACCGACACGCTGGATGTTTGGTTTGATTCCGGCTCCACGCATCGCACCGTTTTGGGCGGCAGCACCACAAAAACAAAAAAACGAGGCTCGCACGCGGCAAAAACATCTTTCCCGGCAGACTTATATTTAGAAGGCTCGGATCAACACCGCGGATGGTTTCATTCTTCGCTTTTGGTGTCGTCGATGTTAAACGGCACCCCGCCCTATAAAGCCTTGTTGACGCACGGTTTTACGGTGGACGGCAAAGGGCGAAAAATGTCTAAGTCGCTGGGCAATACCATCGCGCCGCAAAAAGTTTCCGATACGCTGGGCGCGGAGATTTTAAGACTGTGGACGGCGTCCACCGACTACTCCGGCGAGCTTTCCATTTCGGATGAAATTTTAAAGCGCGTGGTTGAGAGTTATCGACGTATCCGAAACACGCTGTGTTTCTTGATGGGGAATACCTCTGACTTTGATGCGCAAAAAGACGCCGTCCCCTTCAACGATCTTTTTGAGATGGATCGTTACGCGATTGCCAAAGCGCGCGCGTTGTCGGATGAGTTATTGAGTGATTACGCGCGGTTTGAATTTCATTTTGTGGTTCAAAAAATTCAAATATATTGTTCGGAAGAATTGGGCGGATTCTATTTGGATGTATTAAAAGATCGTTTATACACCACGGCAAAACAAAGCCTTGCCCGTCGCTCGGCGCAAACGGCGTTGTGTTTGATCCGCGACATGCTTTTAAAAATGATCGCCCCCATCCTCTCTTTTACTGCCGAAGAAGCGTGGGCTATCCTTTATCCGCAGCATTCCACGATTTTTTCTCAATTGTGGGAGGGCGCTCTTCCTTGGGTTCAAAACGCCGATGCTTTATTGACCAAGTGGCAACGCATCATCGACATTCGCGCCATGGTATTAAAAGAGCTTGAAACCCTGCGCGAAGCCGGCAAGATCGGTTCATCGTTGCAGGCAGCCGTCACCTTAACCGCCGCCCAAGACGATTACGCGATTTTATCGAGCTTAAACAACGATCTTCGCTTTGTTTTCATTACTTCATCGGTAACGTTGAAAAAAGGCAACGCCTTGTTGATCGAGGCAAACCCGGCGACAGGTATCAAGTGTGAGCGGTGTTGGCATTGGCGGGACGATGTCGGCAAACATCCCGATCATCCGGGGTTGTGTGGTCGGTGCGTGGATAACTTATTGGGCGACGGCGAGCCGCGCTCGTTTGCGTGAGGCAACGATGAGTAGCACTAAGGCTTGGTCAAAAAACGCACCGATGAAATTGTCCCGCTTGGGTTGGCTGGCGATTTCCATCGTGGTGATTGTGTTTGATCGCATTTCCAAGATGGCCATCTTAGACCGTTTTATGAACAGCGAAACCTTGGAGGTGACGCCGTTTTTTAGTTTGATATTAACGTTTAACACCGGCGCGGCGTTTAGTTTTTTTTCAGGCGCCGGCAAATGGTTTTTTGTGGTGGTCGGCGTTGCGGTCTGCGCGGTGCTTGTCGGGTTGTTGTTAAAAAGCGCGGACAAATTATTTTGTATTGCCGCGTCGATGATTGTCGGCGGCGCGTTGGGCAATATATGGGATAGATTACAATACGGGCGCGTGGTGGATTTTTTGTTATTCCATTATAAGGATTGGTTTTACCCCGCCTTTAATCTTGCCGATTGCGCTATTGTTTTGGGTGCCGCGTTTTTGTTGATGGACAGCATCAAAAGCCGGAGAGAAGACTCATAGCTTGACCTTTAGGATATTCGCCATGATAAAAACACGCATCATTCCGGTCACGATGATCGTACAAAACTGTTGCCTGATGTGGTGCGATGCCACACGAAAAGGTGTCGTGATTGATCCGGGCGGCGATCACGCCGATATTCTTTCGGCGATTGACCAAGAAAACGTTTCGGTCGAAAAAATATTGATCACGCACGGACACATTGATCACGCGGGCAACGCCGCCGCGCTCTCACGTGCCTTGGGCGCACCGATTTGGGGACCCCACAAAGACGATCAATTTTTAATTGATGCCCTGCCCACGCAAGCGGCGATGTACGGCATTTCCGGCGCGGAAGCGTTCACGCCGGCTTTGTGGTTGAACGAGGGAGACAGCATCACGTTTGGCGATGAAGTCTTAACGGTGATTCACGCGCCGGGTCACACCCCCGGTCATCTTGTGTACTTTAACGAACGGTCGCGTTTTGCCGTGGTCGGTGACGTTCTTTTTTCCGGCACCATCGGACGCACGGATTTACCGCGCGGTAATTTTGAAGACTTAACCGCCTCCATCAAAAATAAACTTTTTGTTTTGGGGGACGATGTCCGTTTTTTGCCGGGACATGGACGATCAGGCACCTTCGGCGACGAACGACTTCATAATCCCTTTGTCGGGATTAACGCCGGCGGGGTTAAAGGCGAATAAAAAGCAAAAGCGCGGCTTGCCTCCTCCCTCTCCCGCTCTCTATCCGCCGTTTCCACAAAAAATGTCGGGGTTTATTTTTTTCCGAATAGATAATGACGCTACAACAACTTAAGTATTTTATCGAAGTGGTCAACTGCGGGTCTTTTAACAAAGCCGCGGCGCGTTTGTTTATCTCACAACCCAGCCTCTCAAACGCCATCAAAGATTTGGAAAACGATGTCGGGCTTGAATTATTGACCCGCACCCCCAAAGGCATTGCGTTGACGCCGGACGGCGTTGAGTTTTTGGGGTATGCGCGGCAGGTCATGGAGCAGGCTTTGTTGATGGAGCAACGGTATAAGCATGCCAAACCCTCTCGTCGATTTTGCGCCATTTCAACCCAACACTACGCTTTTGCGGTGAATGCTTTTGTGAATCTGGTTAAAAAATGCGATGCGGACGAATACGAGTTTACGCTGCGCGAAACAAAAACCTATGAGATCATCGACGACGTGAAGAACTTACGCAGTGAGTTAGGGATTCTTTACATGAATTCATTCAATAGAAAAGTGATCGAAAAACTTTTGCGTGAAACCGGCTTGGTGTTTCATCCTCTTTTTACGGCAAAGCCTCATATCTTCATCAGTGCCGCCAATCCGCTGGCTCAAAAAAAGCAAGTCACCCTTCACGATTTAGAACCTTATCCGTGCTTATCTTTTGAACAGGGCGAATACAATTCATTTTATTTTTCCGAAGAAATTTTGAGCACCGTCTTGAGCAAAAAATCCATTAAGGTCAGCGACAGGGCAACGATTTTTAACCTGATGATCGGTTTAAACGGCTATACCATTTCAACCGGCATCGTGAGCGCGGACTTAAACGGCAATCAAATCGTGGCTGTTCCTTTAGAAGTCGATGAAAGCATGGAAGTCGGCTGGATTGCGCATCGCGCGTTACAACTCTCGGTTCCCGCAGAAATGTATTTGGAAGAATTAAAAAACAT